>CAYGFJ010000064.1:7143-7562 GCA_964349115.1 uncultured Francisellaceae bacterium | reverse complement strand
GTATTATGGCGTCGACGTTCCTGGTTATCCCACTTTGATTGTTTGCGTTTTGTTTTTTGGCGGCATTCAGTTGCTGTCCATCGGAGTCTTGGGGGAATACATTGCCCGCATTTTCCAAGAGGTCAAGCAGCGTCCGCTGTATATTATTTCAGATTCACATGGCATTATTTCACAGGAGGAAGGCAAACAATGAGTGCAACCCAATTAAAACAAGCCGCTTTGGATTATCACGAATTTCCCATACCCGGCAAAACGGCGATGGCCATCACGAAATCAACAACGACACAAGAAGATTTGTCTTTGGCTTATACCCCTGGGGTTGCCGAGCCTGTTTTAGCCATTCATGAAGACCCCCAAAATGCGTATCGTTACACCAACAAAGGCAATTTGGTTGCGGTCATCACCAATGGAACCGCCAT
>CAYGFJ010000064.1:0-7133 GCA_964349115.1 uncultured Francisellaceae bacterium | reverse complement strand
TCAAAAAATTTGCAGACATTGATGTCTTTGACATTGAGGTGGATGCCGCCAGTGAATCGGCTTTTGTAGAAGCCGTTGCCGCCATTGCCCCGACTTTTGGGGGCATTAATTTGGAAGACATCAAGGCACCTGAATGTTTCAGCATTGAATATGAACTCAAAAAACGTCTCAATATTCCCGTCTTTCACGACGATCAACACGGAACGGCGATCATCATGGCCGCCGGACTTTTAAATGCCTTGGAATTGCAAGGCAAATCCTTGGCAACCGCAAAAATTGTCTGTCTCGGCGCAGGGGCCGCCGGCATCGCGAGTATGCAATATTTGGTTCGCCTGGGGGCGGAGCGCAGCAATATTTTGATGCTGGACCGCGAAGGCGTCATTCACATGGAACGCCATGGCCTGGGCCCTCACAAATTTGCCTTTGCACAACATACTGACAAGCGTACTTTGGCTGATGCCTTAACCGGTGCCGATGTATTTGTCGGCGTGTCCGGCCCCAATTTGGTCAGCCCTGAAGAAATTGCCTTGATGGCCCCAAAACCCGTGATTTTTGCTTTGTCGAATCCAACCCCAGAAATTCACCCCGACGCCATCCGAAAAGTCCGAAGCGATGCCATCATCGCAACGGGACGCTCGGACATGGCCAATCAAGTCAACAATGTCCTCTGCTTCCCCTTCATTTTTAGAGGCGCTTTGGATGTCCGCGCCCGGACCATCACCACCTCCATGTGCATCGCCGCCACCGAAGCCCTGCGTGAATTGGTCCATGAAGAGGTGCCCGCTGAAGTCTTGAAGGCCTATGGTTTAAGTTCTTTAAAATTTGGCCCGGATTACATCATCCCCAAACCCTTCGACCCTCGCCTGAAAAAGTTAGTCTCCGAGCGGGTTGCCAAGGCGGCTGTCGCTGCCGGGGTTGCGACGCTTACCCCTCTTCTTTGATAATTCCATTATCTCGCCTGTTGGGGGAGGCATCCGCAGCATAAAACATAGCGCTGAAGCTCCACGCAAAATCTCATCCTCTATATGCTGCGCAGCTGCACAAAGCGCGCTAAAATCAACACTGGGCACTCTGGGCTTTTTAGCTGCTGGTGGCGGTGCTGCGACGACTGGCGCAGATCCTCCTCTTTCTTCACCTGACACACCTAATCTTGGACGCTTCTCACCCTTTTTAAGCGCTGGAGTGGGTTCATGCAGGCCTTGCTTAAGCTTATGAATCACAGCCATTTTCAGTGGAAAACTGCCATCAGGATGACGATTCTTTTTGTCACATAAAGACCAAAACTTTCTTTTTTCGATCACACCCTGCTCTTTTGTTTTATCGGGAAGTGTGTCTTCTTTTTCAATTGAGTAATACCGATATGAATCATGAGCATCACCCTCTCCTACAAAAAGAAAATCACCTGCTGTCGCTTTAAAATCTTTTGGCTTGGGGAATGTTTTAGAAAAAATGGCAGCATACGCCTTTGCCCTCCAGTATTCATGGCCATAATCAGTCAAAAGCTCAACAGGCCCATCGCTGGCATCAATTGCCTCCTCAGTCTGCATATAAATGATGGGAACAGTGTCTGCATACTGCTTGCGATACACCTTAAATGCACAGTTCCCCTCCTTTGGCTTATCCCGATCAAAATATCCATGGGTTGTTGCTGCATTGATACGAGCGGCCACCTCGTCTTGCTTCCCTTCCACTTCAAAGCGCACATCTGGGTCACACTTAAGACACACACAGCCCAGCCCCATTGCATAACCACTGCCTTCCCCAGAGCTCACTCTTTGAAGTTTTCCTTTGTAAGCCCCCACAATCACTCCAGCAGGAACTTTAAACCCCAGACGAACCCTTACTCCCTTTTGGCCACGCAATCCAATGCGAGGGTCGTCAGCTGAAATGTCATAAACCTCAAAAGCATCTTGATGCAACCCTACTAAGGCCTTGTAATTTTTTCCGCCTCTTTTAGCGTGAGACTGCCCTCAAACTCCCTGAGAGCAGATGAAATCGCACTGCCTACGCCCTTCGCTTTAGGCAAGTCCCTGAGGAGTCCGTCGTTTGGAATTAAAAATTCATGCGCCTCTATCGCCCTATGCACATCTGGCTCAGTCTTCAAATACACAAACTGAGCTGCTGAACTCCACTCTGATTGCGCTTCACATGGGTCAACCCCGACTTTCCTTGCAAAATCTCCTGAAGCTGCCATAATATTTTTAATATATTTATTTATCAATTCTTGAATTATAAAATAATTAATACCACTCGTCAACAAAGCTTGCAATGATGCTTTAATTATTTTAGAATTCGAAATTAATGTTTTTTAATATTTAAACTATAATCAATAAAAGGAGAGTGAAAATGGCAATGGCCGAAGCAGCTGGCGGATCAACCGCATCTCGATTACTGCAATTTCAAACGGCTGCAATGAATATGTATAACGCAGAGGAAGCTCATGTTCCTGCAGCCCGCGAAGCGCTTATCGCCGAAATTGACAAGCTCGATGCCGACTCGCTGACAAGCCACAATGATCGCGGTAGTGTTTTTTCAGAAATGGCCTGGCAACCTGACTCTGATCTTTTTGACAGGGTCATTGGAAAAATTACAGCCCTCCCCGCTGAGAAGCAAAATGAAATTTATAGCGAAAGCTTTAGCCATCCAGAAAAACCTGCAATATTATGGGCATTGCAAGCTGGCAGCCTTGCCAATGCTGAAAAATTATTTTCTATTCCAGCAGCTATAAGCTGGGTATCCCCCAAGCTAGTTTCTGAGATTCATGCTGAATTAAACCGTATTATTCGCCTCCTTACAAAAAATCAACCCCTACAGTGTGACATGAATTCTTTCAGTCAAGATGGTCCTATTTTTAAGACTGCGTTAATAAAACTAAGGCAATACTTTCCAGCGCCTGCAACTGTTGCAGCTGCTGCGGGCAGCAAAAGAAAGTGGAAACCTGAAGCTCCCATGGGTGGCGGCGGATCTGGAGGGGGTGGCGGTGGATCTGACGGTGCCGATGAAGTTGTGAGCGCTGCTGGCCTGCCAGGTGCATTTGCAACAGCTGCCGGAGCAGGAGCACCCCTTATACGCAGTTACTCTGAGAGGACAGCAGAGGCCGCAGCTGATTTGCTGGCGATTGGATGTGGTGTCGCCCCTTCGTCAGCCTGACCAATTTGACATGGATTCCAAAAAAACTTGACTATTCTGGAATGCGTGTCACAATGGTCGGATGGAAAGACACCTTAAACATGATGTATTAGAAGCGCTGGAAGACAAAATTGTCTTGCTCTCTGGGCCTCGTCAAGCCGGAAAAACAACTTTAGCAAAAAGTCTTTATCCTGATTTTGATTATCTCAATTATGATGCAGCAGAAGATCGTTTGGCACTGAAAGAAAAAAGCTGGGACCGCGCCAAGTCTTTGGTCATTTTTGATGAACTCCACAAAATGGCAGAGTGGAAGCGTTGGATCAAGGGGGTTTATGATAAGGAAGGCTCCCGCCCCCATCTTTTGGTGACGGGCAGCGCACAATTGGACACCTACCGAAAAGTGGGTGATTCACTGGCGGGGCGTTATTTTTCCTATCGCTTGTATCCACTTGATTTAAAAGAGATCACGCTGTGCGAGCCTACATTTTCTATAGAGGATAGCTTTCAGCGCTTAATGCACTGCGGTGGTTTTCCTGAGCCTTTTATGAAAGATAGTGAAGCGTACTACAAGCGCTGGCACCGCACGCATTTAGACATTATTCTACGCCAGGATTTGGTAGACCTCTATGCCATTCGTGATATCCAGTCCATCGAGACCCTGATTCATCTTTTAAAATCGCGTGTGGGCGGAGCGATTTCTTACTCCAACTTAGCGCGCGACTTAGAGCGTGACATCAATACGGTTAAACGCTGGCTTCAGTTGCTTGAAAGCCTCTATGTTATTTTTCGCGTTACGCCTTACCACAAAAACTTGGCGCGGTCGGTGCTGAAGGAACCTAAGTTCTATTTTTTTGATATTGCCCAAGTCCCGAATGAAGGCGCGCGTCTCGAAAATATGGTGGCCCTCTCACTCCTCAAGGAACTGCATTATCTTGAGGACACACAAGGCATGAGAACCACTTTGCATTATTTACGCACGAAGGATGGCAAAGAAATTGATTTTGCTGTGTCCATCGATGAAAAAGTGACCCATCTGATCGAAGTCAAAATGAGCGATGACAGTGCCAGCCCCGCCTTTTTACATTTCGCCCCTCAATTGCCAGGGGTCAAAACCATTCAGCTTGTTAAAAACTGTGGGCGGGAAAAAACGTATCCGCATGGTTTAGAAGTCCGCGCCCTGATTCCTTGGCTTTCTAAATTGAGCCTTCTGCCTTCTTAATGCGTTTTATCGCATGCAAGATACTTACCGGGGAACTGTGTACACTTCTGCAAGTTCCCTCACGATTTCATCCTGAAGATGCTGGGCATGGAACATATTGCCGGATAGCTGGTTCATCATGATGGCAAAGGCAATCACGGGACGACCAGGTAAAATCAAATAACCGGAGAGACTGGAAACGCCACCGTTATCGTGTTCAAAGGTGCCGGTTTTTGCATAAACATGACCTAAAAAAGGATGCATCGTCAGGCGATAGACCAAAGTGCCCCCTTCACCAGAGATGGGAAGGCTGCGGATGAATAGATTGGCAAGACTGGGATTGTGGAACATATAATGCAAAATTTGGACGAGCTGCTCAGGCGACAACGCATCCGTCACCGACAGACCCGAGCCATCAGTCAAATGGAAGGGCATGAAACTTTTGCCGATGTGATCCATTAAAATGGCATTGGCTGCCATCACGCCTTTTTGATAACTGCCGACATTGTAATACGCATGGCCAATGGTTTTGATGAGGGCATTGGCATAGACATCATCAGAATATTTAAGCATATAACTTAAAATGTCAGACAATGGTTTTGAGTAATGCACAGCGAGAATCCGGACATGGGCCGGCGTACCCCCATCCACCACTTGCCCATGAACATGAATGCCTGCGGCAGCCAGTGCCACAGCCACCATATGATTGGCATACACATTGGTGTTTTTCACAGCAACCCCTCCGATGCAATTGCTGTTGATGATGGCCGCTGAAATCGGTGCTGCATAACAATGTCCAAAATCGTCAGACGCCCAATTTTGCCCGTAGTACGAGCCACTAAACAGCGTTTGATCAATCACGACATTGCCTTCAATCTCATGAATCCCAAGGCCTCTCAGCTGATCAGTCAATTCATATAAATCAAAGGCCGTCAGCGTCGGGTCCCCTGAAAAATCAACATAGACATTGCCCTTCAACACCGAAGCCACTGGCGCACTGCTCGCCATGCTTGTTACAAAACGATATTGCGGCCCCAAATACAAATAAGCCGCTGCCGCAGTAAACATTTTGGTTGTACTGGCAGGTGTCATCAAATGGTTAGCGTTGTAAGCGTAGAGCGGCGCACCCGTCTCTACATTTTCAACATATATCCCCAGTTTCTCCCCATTTTTTTGCTGATGAATCAACTGATTAAGCGCTGTTGACAGATCTGCAAACAGAGGGCAGAGCCCCCAGCATAATACCCCTATCCACCCCAATTTTTTCACCCGCCTTTTCCTCACGCAAGCCTCGTCCCATAAAGTGCCGGGAACAGTACCTGTTGAGACAAATCGAGTCAAGCTGAGCACCTTCCAAGTTGCGTGAAGCGCTTTTGATCTTCGAGACGCATGGCCGTAAGCGCCCCTCCCCATACAACACCCGTATCCAAGGCGAACACATTTTCTGTGTCTGTTTTACCTTGTAGGGCCGACCAATGGCCAAAAATAATGGGCGTTACAATTTCACGATGGGGCGCTTTAAACCAAGGAAAATAGCCTTCTGGGCAATCAATGGGGGAAGTCTTTTTGCCCATGAGTAAATGGCCATCGGCCGAACAGAACCGCATCCGTGTTAAATAATTAGTAATGACGCGCAGACGGTCCATGCCTTTTAATCCAGGAGACCAATGGTCGGGATCATTGCCATACATGGCTTTTAAAAAGTGGGCAAGCTCTTTGCTTTTTAGCGCATCGGAGACTTCCCCTGCGAAGGCCACCGCTGCTTCCACAGTCCAACTGGGGCAGAACCCCGCATGAACCATGACATACCCTTCACCCGTGTGGACCAAAGGCTGAGCACGCAACCACTCAATCAACTCTTCCCGATCGGGGGCCCCCAAAACATCCTGAATGGTGTCATCTGGATAAAAGTCTTTCACGCCATAATGCACAGCCAAAAGATGTAAATCATGATTGCCCAAAACCACCTTAACCCGAGCGCCTAAGCTTTTGAGAAACCGCAGTGTTTCCAAAGATTTTGGGCCACGATTGACCAGATCCCCCACACACCAGAGTGTGTCTCGTGTGTCATCAAAATGAATCTGCTGCAGCAGCCCTTGCAATTCATCAAAGCAGCCCTGGATATCGCCAACAGCGTAGGTGGACATAGAGCTCCATTGTCAAAAGACGAAAGTTTGCTATTATAGCGAGCATCCTTCCAGACGATGAACCCCGCCATGACCTATCTGCTTGCCTTTCATCTCATCGCCGTTGTCTGCTGGTTTGCAGGGCTGTTCTACTTGCCTCGTCTATTTGTCTATCACGCCATGACTCCCCATGAAACCGTGAAAGAACAACTTAAAGTCATGGAGCACAAGCTGTATTACTACATCATGATGCCCTCAATGCTGCTGACCTTGCTGTCAGGCCTGATTGTCATGTTGTTTGGCTATCTCAACACAACCCCTGCCCCCACTCACCTGAATTGGCTCTGGATCAAACTGGCCTTGATCTTGATTTTAGTGGTGTATCACTTTTACTGCGGCCATTGTGTGGATGAGTTCAAACACGATAAAACGCCCCACTCCCACACAACCTTTCGTCTTTTGAATGAGGTACCCACTGTTTTGCTGATTGTCATCGTTGTGCTTGCGGTGGTTCGGCCATTTTGACAACAAGCCAAAGCGTTGGGTTCCGACTACACGCCCATCTTGAGTGAGCCTTCGATGAAATAGCTAAGGTCTCCATCTAAGACTTTTTGGGTGTCAGTGCGCTCTAGATTGGTACGGAGATCTTTGATGCGGGACTGGTCCAAGACATAAGACCG
>CAYGFJ010000063.1:629-7629 GCA_964349115.1 uncultured Francisellaceae bacterium | reverse complement strand
AATGGTATGGCCAAAATAGCCGCGGGCCTGGCCGATGATCTTCTGCATTCCACTTTGCTTGCAAGCAAAGCCCCTCTTGTCCTTGCTCCAGCGATGAATCAGGCCATGTGGACACACCCTGCGACAGAGGAAAATCGACAAACATTGCAGGCCCGCGGCATTCATTTTCTGGGCCCCAACGCTGGGCTTCAAGCTTGTGGGGATGTCGGCCCAGGTCGAATGATGGAAGTGGCAGACATTCTGGATGCCCTGCCTCGTTTTTGGGAGCAACCCTTTCTCACAGGCAAAACCCTTCTCATCACCGCCGGCCCGACCGAAGAGGCCTGGGACCCCGTCCGGTATTTAACAAATAAAAGCTCCGGAAAGATGGGCTATGCCCTCGCGCGCGCTGCGTATTATCATGGCGCAGAAGTCATTTTGATCTCTGGCCCGACCGCTTTAACGCCCCCCGCTTTTGTGAAATACATCCCCATCAAAAGTGCAGAAGACATGCACAAAGCCGTCCTTGCCAGCCTATCCAAAGTGGACATCCTCATCAGTGCCGCTGCAGTCTGTGACTTTACTTTCGAAACACAATTGCCCCATAAACTCAAAAAATCAAAGCCCAAAGAAATGATCACCCTGATCAAAACCCCTGATATTTTAACAGAACTCAGCCGCTTAAAAGACCGACCTCTCTTGGTTGGCTTTGCCGCAGAAACCGAGCATCTACTCGAAAGTGCTCGCGCCAAACTAAACAAAAAAAACTTAGACTTTATCATCGCCAATCAAGTGGGTGAAGGCCTTTGTTTTGGAGAGGATGAACAAGAAGTTTTTGTTTTGGGAAAAAACAGCATGACGCATTTTCCCAAAACCAACAAACTCCTTTTAGCCAGCCAAATTCTACACCTGGTCACCGATGTCGTTGAGGGCGAGTGAGGCGAATGCGCCTTGCCTATTGCAGACTGTTTCACTATCATTGCCCCACTTCAAAATAAGGGCCACCCCTGTGCCACAACAACGAAAATACTTTGGAACAGACGGCGTTCGCGGCCTGGTGGGAACTGCCCCCATTACCCCTGACTTTGCCCTGAAGTTGGGATGGGCTGTGGGAAAGGCGCTCGCCCATCCTGGTGCCAAGGTCATTATTGGAAAAGACACCCGTCGCTCAGGCTATATGTTTGAATCAGCCCTGGAAGCAGGCCTAACCGCAGCGGGAATGGATGTCTATTTGCTGGGGCCGATGCCCACACCAGGTGTGGCATATCTCACGCGAACGCTGCTTGCTGACTTGGGCGTTGTGATCACCGCCTCTCACAATCCTCATTATGACAATGGCATTAAATTTTTCTCCCGCGATGGGGCTAAATTGTCAGATGGCCTTGAGCTTGAAATTGAAAAATATCTTGAAATGCCCATTGAAGTGGTGGCGCCTGAATCCATTGGAAAAGTCAAACGGATCGACGATGGAGACGGTCGCTATATTGAATCTTGCAAAGCCAGCTTGCCCCCTTTCCAACGCTTTGATCATCTCAAAGTCGTGATTGACTGCGCCAATGGGGCCACCTATCACACCGCGCCCAATGTATTGAAAGAGTTAGGCGCAGAAGTCATTGCCATTCACAACCACCCTGATGGCCTCAACATCAATCTGGAATGTGGCTCCACCCATCCCGAAAGTCTACAGGCTGCGGTGTTGGGTTACGAAGCGGATATTGGCATTGCCTTAGATGGCGACGGTGATCGCGTCATTATGATCGATCACTTGGGTCAAATCGTGGATGGCGATCAAATTCTCTACCTCCTCGCCAAAATGGGCCAAGGAAGAGGCCTTTTAAATGGGGGTGGCGTTGTCGGCACTTTGATGACTAATCTCGCAGTGGAGCTGGCTTTCAAGCGAGAAAACATTCCCTTTCTCCGCGCCAAAGTCGGCGATCGTTATGTCATGCAACTCTTGCGCGAACACAACTGGCATTTGGGGGGAGAGTCCTCCGGTCACATTATTTGGCTCAATTCCAGCACCACCGGGGATGGCACAGTCGCTGCCCTCCAAATCCTGGCCATTATGCAAGAAACTGGAAAAACCTTACCTGAATTGTTGGAAGGCTTAGTTCTCTTCCCTCAAACGATGGTGAATGTCGCCCTCAACAAAATGCCCAGTGACGATGCCTGGCTTGCCATCCATGACGAAGTCAAAAAAGCCGAGGCCATCTTGGGCGATCGCGGCCGGATATTGGTTCGCCCCTCAGGAACTGAGCCTTTGGTACGCGTCATGGTGGAAGGCGAAGATGAAAAGGAAATAGAAATATTAGCAAACACGCTTGCTCATTTTATAAGGAAACAAAATGTGGTTTAAAAATTTGCAGCTCTTCACATTCACTGAAGATTTTAAAGAAACCGATGAGGCCATTGCTGCCAAATTAGCAGAGCACCGTTTTCTGCCTTGTCGCAACGTCGACCCCATGAGCACCGGCTTTGTTCCACCCAATGGCAACAGAGAAGGCCCCTTGGTCTACGCTGCCAATGGCTTTTTTCTTTTTTGTCTCCAGCGGGAAGAAAAGATGGTCCCCGGTTCAGTGGTCCGTGAAATGCTCGATGAAAAAATTGCTGAAATCGAACAAGCCCAAGGTCGTAAGGTTCGTAAGCGTGAAAAGGAAACCTTAAAAGAAGATATCACTCACCAATTGGTGCTGCGGGCCTTCTCTAAAAACACCAAACTGTATGCCTATATCGACACTTTGGAAGGATTGTTGGTCGTCAACGCTGCCAGCCATGCCAAGGCCGAAGAATTCACGGTTCTCCTCCGCAAAGCCTTGGGCAGCCTCAAAATTGAAGTCCCCAAAGTGCAAAGCCTCTCGACTTTGCTGACGCACTGGCTTAAAGACAATGAATATCCGCCAGAATTCACCATCAATGACCACTGCGTTTTGTCCGACCCCAAAGACAAAGGCAGCATCCGTTGTCAGCGCCAAAATCTCTTTGCTGAAGACATCCAGACTTTGGTTCATGAAGGCCGCTTTGTCTCCGAGTTGGGGCTCAGCTGGTCTGAACAATTGTCGTTTAAAATGAAAGAAGACTTTTCCATCAAGTCGATCAAGTTTTTAGACCTGGTCCAAGATCAAGCCAAAGACGTGATGACTGAAACCCCTGAAGCTCGTTTTGATGCGGATTTCACCATCATGACCGACACCTGTCGCCATTTTATCCGCGCGCTTTTTGCCGCCTTTGGAAAACAATCATGAAGAAATCTCCCTCCATCAATGATCCCGCCCAGCATTTTGCCGCCCTTTTAGATGAAAAAAAAGCCGTCGACATTCTTATCATGGACGTCCACGAAAAAACCACGGTCGCTGACACCATGATTGTGGCGACTGGCACTTCGACCCAACATCTGCGCGCCCTGGCAAACTACGTCCACGATGAAGCCAAAAAACAAGGCATCCACATCTTGGGCGTCGAAGGCGCCAAAAATTTAGAATGGGTACTCGTCGATTTGGGCACCATCATTGTCCATCTGATGCTGCCGCAAACGCGTCAATACTATGAGCTGGAAAAGCTGTGGACAACAGGGGCTTGACGATATGGATATTTTTTGACAAAATAGCACGCTATTAAATCAAAACACTTGCTCCCTCACAATGAATTGGTATATACTCAAAAAAGAGCAACTCACTTTACAGTGGAGCGCCAGCAAGAACCAACACCTCAAAGAAACACGAGGCTTGAGCTTTGAAATGGTTGAGGAAGCGATACAAAATGGGGATCTCATCGATATTATGGCCCACCCCAATCAGGAAAAATACCCTCACCAACACATGCTGACTGTTGTCATTAGTGGTTACTCTTGTTGCGTTCCCTGTGTGATCGATGGGGTCAATGTTTTTCTTAAAACAGTTTATCCCTCAAGAAAAGCAATGAAAAAAGAGGCTACAAAATGAAAACGATGACATTACCAGAAAGCGCATATCAACCATTGGATGCAGAAGAAAAGGAGTGGATGGATCGCGAGAGCGAGTTTGTTCCCCTACCAAAGCCTGAGTTTAAAAAGATGAAATCACTTTTAAAAGGTGCGGCAAAACGCTCAATCGCAGCACGCAAAATGATTAGCATCAAAGTGCGCACCGAAGATCTTGATATTTTTAGACGTGAAGCCAAAGACCAAGGCATCCCTTATCAAACCCTCATGAATCATATTTTGCACCAATATGCGACAGCAACCACCAAAGCGCACAGCCTTAGAAGTTAAATCTGAGGAATCACAACCTCATGTTCTTTCATGAGATCGTTGAGCTTTTTCACGAAACACATGACGAGCAGGCCCAAGACGACTGAGGACAGGCCCACCCAGAGGAAAGTAGAGACATAAATGGGATTGCTTTGCGCCAAAGGCACGGCAGTTTGTGGCAGTTTGGGTGCCATTGCGATGTAGCCAGCGGCCACGCCGCCAATCCCCACAGCCAATTGCCAAAAACCCATCATCACCCCTTCTTGGCCTTCGGGAGCCAAGCTGCCCACCATGGAAATGCCAAGCGGACTCACCAACAATTCGCCAGTCGAGAAGATGGCATAGGCAATCACAACAATATAGCCTGGCAATAGGTGGTTTCCATTCACTTTGATCATCATCGCCAGAAATGCAAAGCCTGCACCAATAATGATGAGAGACAAAGCAAATTTGACTGACAAATGTGGGTTTTTGCCTTTCAAACTCAAATACACCCAAACACGACTTAAGACCAGCCCCACCAAAATCACAAAAACGCCATCAAAAGCAAAATAGGAAGACGCTGGAATATTCAAGCCCAGAAAATGCGTATCCACATTGGTATCCACAAACACAGAAAGAAGAGAGGGTTCCAGCGAGTACAAAGTCCAGAAGACAATAGCGATCAAAGTCAAACAGACAAAAGCGATCAGTTTACTGCGCGCCACTTTGCGTTTTTGCTGAACCGCCTGACGCAACAAGAAAAACACCATGCCACACAACAGCACTACCATCAACACATTGTTGACTGTGATGTTCTTAAACAAAAGCACTGTCACCGGTGTTGCAATCAATGCCGCAACAATCAAAGCCATCATGATTTTGAGATGATTCCAATTGACTTGTGGGGCAATCGAGCGCCCTTTATGCGGCGCAATTTTGTGTCGACCAATCGACAAGCACACCAAAGCCAGAACAAGACAGCCTGCATCCAATCCGAACTCTGCCGAGAACCCCCATACTGTTGCCAAATACCCCCCTGCAAAAATCCCAATCACTCCTCCCAAATTAAACCAAAGATAAAACAAGGTGAACCCTGCTTCGCGAAGCAGACTGTCTTTGGAATAACAATGATCAACCATGCACCAAATGGCGGGCGTCGCCAAAGCATTGCCTACTACAAACAGCGCCAAGCCCAAGAAGGTTGCATCCACACTGTTGATACAAAAGGTGGCCATCCCCAAAGCTGAAAAAAGCAATCCCACTCGGGCTGCATTGGCATAGCCCAACTTCCCAGCCAAATAGCCACCCCCCAAAGGCAAAATCCAAAACAAGGCCATGGCCGCCGAAAAAACCCCATAGGCTGTATCTGTTGCCAAATGCAATGTATTGGTTTGATACAAAACCAACGACGCCAAAATCCCTCCAAATGCCACCATAAACAAAGCATAACAGGTGGATAACCACCCCAAAGCCACCGGCTGCTGTCCGCGCGTTCTCGCCATTTTCTACCCCTTTATTTTTGAAAAAGAAGAAATGATAACAAAAACCCAAAGAAAGATCATCTTTGTTTAGAAACCATACCGACACAAATTCGCCTACGCCAGTAAAACCCCACGCCCAGCAGCACTAAAATGATGGGGCCCGCGATCAACTCGGTTTCATAGGTCACGAGCGCATGATGAGTCATCAAATTGGAGCCTGGCACAAAACAAAGTGCAATGCCCAAAATGAGAGAAAACATCACCACAGCACTGCTCAAATAGCTGCCCCATTTTTTACCTGGGACGCTAAAGCCGCCACTCTCTCCACGTGCTTTGATGCGGACATAGGCCACAATCAAGAGAACGTACGGGATAAAGTACACAGCCGTCGTCATCAACACCATGACCTGATACATATCATTGACACTCGGCAACAAGGCCGTTAACAAGACAATGATGGTGACCAATATCGCCTGGAGAATGAAGGCATTATAAGGCATGTCGTATTTGTTGTTGCGGTGCAGCCACTGGGGGATCAGATGCTTTTCCGTGCACTGAAAAAACATAACGGCTGGGGCGATCAGCCACATCGACAGGGCTGCAATTTCTGCAAAACTCAAGAGACAGGCCATGATTTCGGTGAGCCAGGGAATGTGGAGGCGGGTGTCAATCAAAGCAAAAGTGCTCATGATGCCTGTGGTATTTTGAATCTCACTGGGCGCTGCAATCAAATTCATAGCCACCGTCCCCAGGGTATAACACAAGAAAATCAAAAGCGTTGCCAGCAAAACACCCCTGGGCAAATTTCGTTTCGGATTCCGGACCGAAGACGCAAAAGTAGGGATCACCTCCATCCCTGCCATCGCAAACATTAAAATGCTGAGCACAGACAAATTGCCCATCAAGCCCTGACTTGGCAATAAGCTGAGTAAACTAAACGAAGTCGCACTGTGATGCGTCCACATCAAAGTGCCAAACCCCAAGCCAATCAGCAGCACAATGGGAATCAGCGTTCCCAACAGCCCTCCCTCGACACTCAAAAATTTGCCCACTTTAAGCCCGCCCATCAGGGTCAAAGTCATGATCCACATGGTGACAATGACCACTGTCGTCACATAGACCTCATTGTTCGCCAATGCGGGTCGCATCAATGCATAAGCCAAATTAGACGCAAAAAAAGTGAGAATGGCCGGATAGTAAAAAAAGTTCACCACCCAGTAACACCAGGCACTGACAAACGCTGGTGCTGGCCCCAAGCCGTTTTTGATCCAAATATACATCCCTCCTTTTTCAGGATAAAGGGTCGACAATTCTGAGACAATCAGTGAAAACG
>CAYGFJ010000063.1:0-619 GCA_964349115.1 uncultured Francisellaceae bacterium | reverse complement strand
AGCGCACCCAAAAACCAAAACAACAAAGTCGAAGGCCCAATCCCTGCTGCAATGGGCAACCAACGGATGCCCAAATTCGCAAAAAAACTCATGAGCAAAACGTCTTTGAGACCTAAAATTTTCTTTGATGCAGCGGGCATGGTCATGATGACTCCTCTTGGTGCTAAAAAAGGAGTATATGCATTATAATCGCGCCTTTGCAATCAAAATGAAAACCTCCATGAGCCCCAAGCCTTTTGCCCTGATTATTTTAGACGGATTTGGCAGCCGAAAGAATACACCTGACAATGCGATTGCGAATGCACATACACCTTATTTAAACTCGCTGTATCAAGACTACGCCCACACTTTGATTTCAGGCTCAGGCCATGATGTCGGCTTGCCGCATGGGCAGATGGGCAATTCCGAAGTGGGTCACGTCAATTTGGGTGCGGGTCGAATGGTCTCGCAAGAATTGACGCGCATCGACCGTGAAATTGAAACAGGCGAATTTGCCAAAAATCCAGTGCTCTTGTCTGCCATCAATAAGGCAAAGGCGAAGAATGCCTGTGTACATATTCTGGGGCTGTTGTCGACAGGTGGCGTTCACAGTTTACAAAATCATACCGAAGCACTGATT
>CAYGFJ010000062.1:0-7673 GCA_964349115.1 uncultured Francisellaceae bacterium | reverse complement strand
CGTAAACCCACAGGACCACAAGTGGCCGCAACACCAGGAACGCAATCTGCTCCATCAGCCACTGTTTTTCTCGCAGCCAAGCAGACTGAGGCAGTACCCTCACCCTCTGCACCGCTGCTTGAGGCAACACGGGCTGCTGGCAAGCATGAGAAGAAACGAAAGCCGTCTGTAGCAGAGTTGCTGGAAACCCCGTGGCCATCGCCCGTTCGTAGCCCAACTTAATATTGTCTTAACATTCACACAAAAGGAGAACAATGATGCCTATCGTATTAAATACTGAAACCTATGAAACGCTTATGGGAGATGAGGTTCAAGCTCATGTTCGTGTTTTTGGTCAACGCCCTACAATCACTCTTTCCTTGGAGGAGCTCCATGAGTATGAAAGAGCCATGCGTGTTCTTGGACCCTTGTTTCTCAATATGAGAGCACAGCTAGATTATTGTGAAGCGCTCACACGTCAAGATGCTTATGTCCTCATCGACACTACCCTTCCAAGCAGTGAGAAGGACTTGCTTGCCTGTCGGTGTAATTATTTCTTTCACAAGACAGAGAAACAGCTCTATTATTTTAGACCAACGATAAATGAAAAGAGTAAGCTTCCTCGCTGGGTGAAAGAAAAAGTAACCATTTCCGATTGTAAGCGCCTAGAAACAGGCTTGCGGGCAGCACAAGATGAAGGGGGGTCTGATGCTTTTGTAGAGTATTTCGGCAAAATAAAACACAAAATCGTTTATCTGACGGAAGAACAAGTGCATCATCTCATTGTTGATAATGGAGGACATCAACAAATGCACATACATCCATTTTTTGGCGCAGATCTTACCTTACTCGAGTTAGAAACGAATAAAATCACGCACCTCTGCGTAGATATTCAAGCACATGAAGTGATTCCGGAAGCGGAGCTTATTGTTGAGGGTGATGAATACAGGACCCGTATCAATCAGTTATACAACGCCCTCGTAGGAGATATCAATCTCCATGCGCATATTATTGGAAGCTGTGGGCGAGTTGTTGTAAACATACGGGTAGCCCATCTGTGTATGGGGGTAGTCTCTGATGAAGCTCGTCAAAAACACTTAGAATTATGGCAAATTGTCCTGATTTCTTTGGCAGCCATTGGGGTCTCAGTTGCAACAGGAGGCGCATTAGCGCCGCTGATTATCCCTGTTGTGGCAGGAGCGCTGGGCAGTGGAATTGCAGCCGCTGCGGTAGCAACAGCGCTAGTCGGTTTAACAGCTGGCGCTGCTGGAAGTCTTGTTGGGAGTATCGGCACGTCTCTGGCAGTAGGCGATAGCCTAGATGAGGCTGTAAACAGAGCATTTCTTGCTGTGTTGAAAGGGGCCGCTTACGGCGCAATAGGAGGAGCTTTTGGTGGAGCGCTCAGCGCTGCAGCTGCCCCCCTGATGGTCACACCATTTGGTGAACAGGGGGCCAAAACAATCATTGGTGGGACAACGGGTCTCGTCACAGGAGCTGTACGCGGTGCAGTGACTGCAGTAAGCGAAAAACAAAGCTTAGGCAAAGCGGTGAAAACAATAGCGACGCAGGCGACAATTGGCCTGAGCGTGGGTGCAGCAGCCGGATTGGCGGATGGTTTATTTGGAACAGCTGGTGCGAAGCCCACTACAGAACAAGCACCTCCTCCTGCGCCCCCCAAACTGTTGATGTCTCACCCTGCTCCAGCACCTATGCATGATGCGGGAGTGGCTGTTGTAATGGATAGTGGCGCGGGAGTCTCTGCGGCTTCTGCAGGAAGTACTGTCAGTGATAGCAAAAGAAAAACAGCCAAAGAGGAGACGAAAGTGGATACCATAGTACTCCTTCCAAAACTTAGCCCTGAGGAATTAAAGCAGCGCGAGTGTCATCTCGAACAACTCATGGAGAGGTGTGAAGCGGCCAGAAAAGCCACTGATGTCAAAAAGGGAACCCTTGTGGTTTCAAAGAAAGGGCTTGCAGAGTTACTGGCCTCTTTTCCAGAAACACCTCGCTCTCGAGATGCTGTAGTATTTCTGGGTACG
This sequence comes from uncultured Francisellaceae bacterium, assembly GCA_964349115.1. GTDB lineage: Bacteria > Pseudomonadota > Gammaproteobacteria > Francisellales > CACEW01 > JAJZUD01. The sequence continues at coordinate 5,655 of CAYGFJ010000062.1, read as the reverse complement.
GCTGATACAAACACTTATCCCGGCATGGTTCGTCCAAGACTGTCTCAGCCTCCAAGAGCCGATGTTAAATCTGAGTGTACGCTGATGTAATGAAAAAACGCTACAACACATTGCCAACCTGAGTTGGGCTTGCACTATGCTCAGCGTACGACCTTTAGGCCCACTCCACAACAAACAGACGGTCTTTGCGGTGTTTTTCAAAGTAGGCGATGTGTCTACAGCCTGCTTTGTGGATCACCAATCCACGGGCTCGGGTCAGTGAGGCAATGATGGGTTCGCCTTCTGCGGGATTGCAGCAACGGGCCAGTTGAAAAGGCATGTTGTGGATGCCGGAAAGGGAAATGCCTCGTGGGCGCGAGGGTTTCAAACCCTTCCGATTTCCCCTTGCCAGCGGGAGAGGCTCCGCCATCGCCAATGGGGGTGGTGGTTCTTTAACGACTTTGCCCTCAATCGACCGAAAGTAGGCACGTAGTTTCCGCCGGGAATGGGCCATCTTGGTAAATCCTGCTGAGGGCAGCAGCCAATCCCGGCTGGGCTGAGGTGTTTTATGCGTCAGAATTTCAACTTGATCGCCCGTCTCCAATGCATGTGTCAGTGGCACCATTCGGCCATTGACCAAGGCGCCTTTGGCAGACAAGCCCACCGTCGTATGCACCAAAAAGGAAAAATCAATGGGTGTTGCACCCTCGGTCAAAACAACGACTTCATTGTCTTTGGTGAAGACATAAATCACCTGATCTAGAGTTTTGGGAGCAACTGCCCCTGCACTCACCTCAGACTGCCAGTCCAGCAAGGTCCGCAGCCATTTGACACGTTCTGCACCCAAGGCTTCATGACCACCTTCTTTATAACGCCAATGCGCGGCAATACCGCGTTCAGCTTGCTCATGCATACCAAAAGTGCGAATTTGCACTTCAATCGGCAGCCCATCCTCGCCTTCCAAAATCGTATGCAAAGACCGATATCCATTGGCTTTTGGGTGGGCGATGTAGTCCGTGTATTCGGATACCAAAGGCGTCCATTGCTGATGGAGCAAAGCCATCACGGTGTAACACGTGGGGACATCCCGCACCAGAACACGCACGGCACGCACATCATACAGATCCTCAAATTTCAGATGCTTTTTCTGCATCTTCCGCCAAATGCTGTAAATATGTTTGACGCGCCCAGAAATATCGCTGTGAATGCCCTCCGCCTCCAGCGCCCGCTCCAAGTTTTCCAGAAAATTTTGAATAAACGCTTCCCGCTCTGCCCGCCTCACTTTCAATACTTGAGTAATCTCTTGATACGCCTTGGGTTCCAAAATCGAGAAGGCTCGGTCTTCAAGCTCCCACTTCAAAGCACCGATCCCCAGACGATTGGCCAGCGGCGCGTAGAGTTCCATGATTTCATGCGCCAACTTTTCCTGCTCGAGAACAGGCAGCAGCTTCATCTGCCGCGCCGCATACGTCCGCTCTGCCAGTTTGACCAACACCACCCGGACATCCTTGACCATCGCGAGCATCATCGCCCGCACCCCTTCAATTTTGGAGGCCTGTCTTTGCAAAAACAGCGCCTGCCCCACGCGATTTAAATCGTCTACACTTTTAAGCAAAGGCCCAATCTGCGCTGGGGCCACCATGGGAGAGTCGATCAACAACGCCGCTAAAATCGCATCCAAATCCGCATGCAGCTCCAGCAAAATATTGGCAATTTCCAGCCCCCTTTCACTCGCCATCGCAAAATAATGTGACAGCTCCGCCAACTTCTCCCTGGGATACCGAATCGATAACACATTAAACCAAGCCGTCCGATCCATCCCCCCTTCGGCAGTACGTGGTGCTGTTTGTACGATGGCGACCATAATTCAAACCCAATTCTCTACAGTTAAATCCAAAATACGATCAAATTCTTTGCGGTTGTGAGTGACCAGAGTCGCTTGCAAAGAGAGGGCCTGACTGGCAATGAGGAGATCATTCGGGCCGATGGTCACGCCTTGTGTGGTCAGCATGGAACGAATGACGCCATAATATTTGGTACAGACATCGGTATAGGGCAAGACTTCAAGTTGCGTCAACAGAAGATGCAAGGCTTGTCTGCTCTTCTCTTTGTGAAAACTTTTTGCAATTCCAAATTCAAGTTCGGCCAAAGTGATGACTGACATCGCGATGCGATTGCCTTTTTCAAGCGCACACAGCTTTTCAAAGCAGGCGATGGGCTTTTTCTTCATGAGATAAATACAGATATTGGTATCAAGCAAGTACAACATTAGAAGTCTTCCCGTTGTTCAAATGCTTGCGCTGGGCCCACATCAAAATCATCGAGCACTGGCATCTGATGATACACATCCATCCAGTTTTCCGTTTTTGGGGTCAATACGACTGACGAGCCCTCCCAGGAAACCACAACCTCAGTTTGACTGGGCTGAAACCGAAACGTTCTCGGCAAGCGAACCGCCTGACTGCGGCCTGTTGTGAATATTTTTGCAGTTTGAATCATGTGAGCCTCCATGTGATACATACCGTTTAGTATATATCATTTCCCCCTGACCAACAAGGCCATACTCTCAACATGGGCGGTGTGGGGAAACATATCCATGACGCCGACCCGTACCAAACGGTAGCCTTTTTCGTGGACCAAAATACCCAGGTCTCTTGCGAGGGTGGAGGGGTCACAGGCAACGTAGAGGATGGTGGCGGGATTCCAGCGTTCGATTTCACGACAGACGGCTTCAGCGCCGGCGCGTGGGGGGTCTAGAAAAACGATGTCCACTTTTTTGTCGAAGGGGGCTTTGTCTTTCAATTCAAATAAATTGGAGGTGTGAAATTCAATGTTGGTGAAGCCTTGTATTTCAGCGTTTTTGCGGGCGCGTTCGACCATGTCAGCATCGCCTTCGACGGCGATGATGTGCTTCGCTTGCACGGCCATTGGCAAGGTGAAATTACCAAGGCCGCAGAATAAATCTAAAACAGTATCGCTGGGCTTGAGATTCAATAAAGCCCAAGCTTGCTCACGCATTTTGATATTGAGGCTGAAGTTGACTTGAACGAAGTCCGTTGGTTTGAAAGGGATGTTCATGGCTTGCAAAGGAGGGATTTCTTCCGGCCAAAACGCATGAATACTGTCAAGCCCTTTGGGCTGAAGATAGAGAAACCAGCCAAAGCGGTCATGGAGGGTTTTTAAGATTTCTAAATCTTCAGGGGTAAACGGCTTCATGTGGCGGATGACCAGAGCGACTTGCTCTTGGTCATCAACAGCCAGTTCAATCTGGGGAATGTCTTCACGAATCGACAGGGTATTAAAACAGGCTTTCAATTCTGACAAACGCGCACCCACAGAGGGATGAAGAACTTCACAGCGGTCCATTTCAGTTAAAAAATTGGAGGCTGCTTCGCGAAACCCAATCAGCAGGGTATTCTTTTTTCTCACAAAACGGACACCTAAACGGGCTTTGTGCCGATAGCCCCAGACTTCGGCTTGTAAAGGCGGGAGCCACGCTTCAGGGCTGACTTTGACTTGGAATAATTTGTCAGCGAGCCAACCCTGCTTTGCAAGAATTTGCGCAGCGGGATTGAGATGCTGAAGCGCACATCCGCCGCAGCGACCGAAGACTGCGCATTGTGGCGTGACGCGATCAAGAGAGGGGTTGGCAATTGAAACAGCGAGGGCTTCATCGTACTGACGATGCTTTTTTTCTACAACGATTTCGACCTCTTCGCCCGGCAATGCATTGCGGACAAAAACGGTTTTTCCATCGGGATAATGCGCAATGCCTCGGCCTTCGTGGCTCAGGCGTTCAATTTTAAGCATGCTTTGTTTTTTTAAGATGATGAAGGTCAATCAATTGGAACAGCCCCCAAGACAAGAGGATGTTAAACAAAGCTACTAAAACCCAAATCAGCCACAGGGAAAAAAACGAAGCGACCCCGCCCAAAACAATTGCGACCACAATGATATACGGCCATACCCATTTTGCATGGTTTGCATGCAGCCAAAGACTGACAAAAGCCTCAACCACCCCAAGAATCAAACCGCCTACGCCCATAATTGGCGCAAAGTAAATGAGATCAAACAAGGCCACACTGACGGGCGCTGGCGCAAACTGCAAACTGACCATCAGCCCCCCCAAAAACGCCACCGCAACCAGAATTCCAAACAAAATGCCAAACGGCACTGCGTATTTTAATTTCTCAACCATTACAACCCCTTTGCTATTAAAGACACCGCATCATACCCGACTCGTTCTTTGGTTTACAAGAAGAAATAGGCTATAATACAATCCAATTTGCATTATTTATAGCGTCTATGCTACAATTTGGATGAGAAAATGACTTGGAAGATCACGTACTACAATGATTTAGTTGGGGAAAATGTTTTAGAGCTACCAGATACCTTGCTTGCAAGGTATTTAAAAATGACGGCAATCATGAAGGAGTTTGGCCCAAATATTGGAATGCCACATACTCAAAAAACACCATTACAGGAATTGAAAATAGCTAAAAAGCGAATGAAGGAGGTGAAAAAATATGAAACCCATAGACATTCATGATCAAATTGAAAAAGCAGCCTTAAAACGTCCTCCTGTCAAACAAGCGTATGATGCAATGGATGAGGAATTTTCTTTACTTAAAGCGATGCTGGAAGCACGGCTTGCTGCAAACAAAACGCAAGAGCAAGTTGCTCAGACTATGAAAACAAAGACTTCTGTGATTGGCAGACTTGAAACAGGGGGTGGAAAGCATCGCCACTCTCCAACCCTCAATACGCTACGAAAATATGCCGAAGCCATTGGCTGCATCCTTTCCATTTCATTTACAAGAAAAACAAGCTCGATAAAAACGTGATGCTTGCGATGGCGATGAGGTAATACGCTGGGGCGATGGCATTGTGGCAGACAAAAGCGAGGTAAGCGGCAACCATGGGAGCCGTTCCGCCGAATAAGGCTTGGGTGACGTTATAACTAAAAGACAGGCCGCGCATGCGAATGTAAACCGGAAACTGCTCGACAACGGTGGCTGAGGTGGTGCCTTGTTCCAATGAGCTTAAAAGGACAAAGCCCAAAAGACCCAAACAAATCAAATACAAGTGACTGCTGAGCAAGAGATGAAACCCGGGCAAGGCGAAGAGCATCACGCCTGCACTCAAGAGTAAAAAGCTGGTTCGTCGGCCTAAGCGGTCGCAGAGCATGCCGCCTAAGGGAACTAGAACAAGCATCAGTCCTAAAAAGCAGGCTTGGAGGGTGTAGGCCGTGGATCGCGAAAGCCCCATTTCCTGGAGCATATTGAAGAAATAGACAAAACTCATGTAATACAAAACGCCACCCAACATCACCAAAGTGAGGGTTAAGAGCATTTTGTAAAGGATGGCGGGGAAAGTGGCGCCTGAATGCCCGCCTGCAGGGGAATGACGGGATGCGTCAGCATGCTGCTGCAAAGCCAAAAAAGCGGGAGATTCCAGTAAAATCCGTCTCACATAAAAAACAGAAAAACCAAGCCCGCCGCCGATGACAAAGGCAATTCGCCAACCATAGGCATTGAAATGGGCATGGGTCATCCCATGCAATAAAACAGCCGCCACCCCATTGGCCAGCAAAAACCCCACATTGGCAAAGGTGCCTGCAAAACTGGCCCACAAAGCCCGATGTTTTGCTGGAGCGGACTCTGCCAAATAGATAAT
>CAYGFJ010000061.1:0-7695 GCA_964349115.1 uncultured Francisellaceae bacterium | reverse complement strand
CCCCGCCACCCCAACCCTCCTCCACCAGGGAGGAGGGGAATCAGCTCACGCTTTGAAATGAGAGGAATTCCTTAGAATTCTTTGAAGTATTCCAACAAGGCGCGGGGGTGGTTGAATCGGCCGCGGGCGGCGATGCAATGGTCGGGACGGACTAAAAGCCAGCGAGGGTGTTTGATATTGTAAGTTTCGTATACGCTGAGATTGGACTCAGCGATTTTGATGATGTTGATGCCTTTTGGGGCGAGGGCCAGTAAGGCGTTGTGGGATTTTGGACTGCCACCGAAAAACAAAAGGGTATGGGCCGTGGTGTGGCATTGTGAGAAGAGGGAACCGCCGTCGACCAGGCCTTCCATCAAGCGCATGCCGGGGTAGCCAGGTTTTTGTTTTGGCCTGATGATCAGCGGACTTTGACGATAGCAGAGATTAAGTTCGGCCATGGTTTCAGTCAGGGCTTTCAAGAGTTTGGGCTGTTTAATCAAACGGGGCAAAATCACATTGCGAAGGCGAATCAAAAGAGCTTTTTTTAAAGTCACAACATGGGTCATTCGGGCCGCATTGCCCACCACTTCTTTGCCAATTTGACGACGCTCTAAGGCATAGCTGGCAAGCAGAACATCAGGCTTTCCGCCCTTTTGAATGGCTGCAATTTTCCAGGCTAAATTGATGGCATCCTGCATGCCAGTGTTCATGCCTTGTCCGCCCGCGGGGCTGTGGACATGGGCGGCATCGCCCAGCAAGACCACCTGTTTGTCGTAATATTTATCCGCCACGCGTTCATTGATTTTGAAGGGCGAAATCCAAGTGGGTTTTGTCAAAGTGAGGCGACGAGGACAACGATCATTGACATAGGTCTGTAGTTCTTCCAGACTTAAATCACCCGTTTGCTTGGGATCGCGCACGACGATGATCCGAGTTTGGCCATTGGGTAAAGGGAAAAATGCCAAAATGCCATCACGACTCCAGAACGCGGAAAGCTGGTCGCGCGGCAAATCCCCCTCCAAGGTCATATCCGCCAACGCCCAGGCTTCCCCTTCTTGTTTTCCAGGAAAATGGGCATTGATGCCATGACGAACAAGACTGTGCGCTCCATCACATCCAAAAAGATAATCAACAGAAAGGGTTTCCGTTTTGCCCGTATCATGGTGAAGCAGCACCACATTGGCGCCTTCATCGGTATATTCAAAGGAGACCAACTCAACTCCTCGTTCAACTTCCCCCCCCGCTTCTTCCAGTTGGCTATTCAAAACAGCTTCCGTGTCCGATTGAGGCAGAATCAGACAAAAAGGATAGGGCGTCGGCAGGGCATCAAAATTGACTTGCATCAAGGGGGTGTTGCTGGTGTAAGTCACCATCCGGTGCAACTTCAAGCCTTTTTTAAGAAAGGCCTCCGCGGACCCCCTCAAAGACAAAAGCTCGAGAGTACGACTCCAAATCCCCAAAGCGCGCGATTCCTTACAGCCCAGCGCATTTTTGTCGATAATGCGGGGACTCAATCCAAAACAACGCAACTCTTTCGCAAGCGTCAGTCCCACTGGGCCTGCGCCCACCACCAGTATTTTTAATTTTCGCATTCTTGTTCCTCCACTTGAAGGATAGTAAACGCCATTTTTTCCTGAGTCAAAGGATGCATCAATCAGATTACTGAAGCGCGTTAAGGCTTAGGTCCACCCACTGACGAATGATCCTATTTTTCCTGCTCCCTAGACTGCTTGACTTGTGCGCTCAATCTCCTTAAATATTCTATAAAACACTGCCATTCTTTATCCGAGCAGTTCTCTGCAAGTGCTCTGCGCAGGGAGTCGATTTCTGCCAGCCGCAATGCAACCAAAGCGGGATCCACGCCATTCATCGCCACGTTTGTAAATGCTAAAGGCGGTGCACTGGGCTGAGGGCCACCTGCTGGGAGAGGAGGTGCCGAAGCAACCATTGCAACTGCTTCTGCTTTTGCAACTACTTCTGCTTCTGCTTCTGCTTGACGGAGCGTTACCGCTTTTCGTTGTTCCTCGAGATCTTCATACAAGCGAGGATTGATATCGTGTAGCAAGGCAAGATAGTGCCTAAAAAGCGTTTTTACTTGCTCGAGATCAGCGTGCTGTGTTGCAGCAGCATCTCTCAAAGCAGTGCAGAAGGTTTCTGCCACTTCAATCAGTGATCCGGCCACGGCTGCTCCCTCACCCCGACCCGCAAGTGCTTTCTCCACAGCAGTGGCAATGGGCTGATCCCCTTCCATCGCAAGCGTCAGCTTGGCCAAAATATCGAGGGCGGTAACATAAGGACTGGGGGCCCGACTGAAAGAAATAGAGGCCCAGCTTGCCCTAACAGGGTTCCTGGCTTCATTCATTAGACAAAAATGCAATTTCCAAAAGGCCGTTTCCAATGGGTGGACAGACCTCCCCCCAGCTGCGTCAACAGTGAGTTGGGGCTCCAGAGAAGCGAGGTAGGTTTTAAAATCGATCGAATGCCCCGCTGGATCAAAGACAGGCCGTTTTTCTAAAAATTGGCAGCACGAAGCCAAGCCTCTCGTTCGCATATAGGACCTTGCATAGGCTTGACGCGTGCGTGGAGAAGCATGCGCAGGAAGGTCTTGGGCGTAGACCAGATCGGGATCATGTCTTTCAATGCAGAGAAAGAGGGCAGGCGGTGCATCTGTTGGCTTAGGCTGCGCTCTCACCGGGTCATCCCCGCAAAAGCGCTGGAGTAAAGTCAGGCCGTCTTGGTCTCTGCAGGTCAAAAGTGCACGCATGCGCTCAGCGGCTTGGTTGTCCAGAAGCGTATGCAAGCTGTCTAACAAGAGGCAGAGACCTCTTTCTGACAATTCTCTTGCCATGCGAGTATGCAGAAAGAAGCTGTGCATGCAATAGCTGACGAAGGCGTCTGCGCCAAAGCTCGAGAGGCCCTCGTGAAGGGCTCTCCCATTGTTTTGTTTGGCCCACTCCCACACATTCTCAATACCAGGGGCGACAGCAGCTGTAGGAAAAGCGGTCGCTTTGTCCTCCACGGACAAAAGCGCCTCTCTTCCTAAACTTGGATCTCCCTGGGTGATCTCACGCAGCCTCCAGTAGACAAGAGGAGCAAGCCATTCAAGCAAGGCAGCGTGTTTGCGTAGGCTTTCTATCCAAGTCTTGTGGGTGGCTAGGCATTTGCTTGCTCGTTTTGCCGCCCAGTGTGCCAGCGCATGCTGACAATCAGGAGCATAATCACAATTGCAAGAAACGTCGACGATCTTTTCTGGGCTTGTCTTCTGCACAGAAGAGTATCTGGCCGCATCCAGTCTTCGAATCGCATCTGCATAGCCGTTTGAACTTCCCATTCGGTTTAAGATCCCCTGAGTGATGAGCTCTTCTTCCAAATGAGGGTAAGGGTATTCAACATCTTTCGTGCAGCTGTCACACCAATTCAGATAGTGGAGAAAATGGCGCAAGCGTTTTTCATACTGGGCTACTTGATCAGGTTGAAGTTTTCCTTCTTGGTAATACGCAGCAATCCTTAAAAAATAACGATGTAATATTAGATCGCATGTGTCTTTTTCAGGCTTTGGCTCTACCGTACACAGCCGCCTGTAAAGGACTGCGTTCAAAGGGGGCGGATTTTGAAAATTAATTTTTACCCGAGATGCGTCCTCTGGAAGCAGGCGATCCAGCGCCGTTTGATCTAAAGTTCTCGCGCAAAAATGAAGTAAGTGATTGTGAAATGTGGGCGCGCCGTCGCTAGTATTGAAAAAAACCATACCGTGTGTGATTTGTCTTGCAAGATTCAAACGTTGTGATTGAGACAGTACAGCCAGCACGGCCCCGTCTTTTTGCTGGTAAAAAGCTTCTGCGAGCAGAGACCACTCTTCATTCCGATGCATAAAAGAGACATCTGCTGTGCCCCCACCATGTGCTGTGCAATAGGTTTGAAGCAGGGCGATGGCCTTGTCTGGCCTTTCCCGTAGCAGCCAATAGAAAGGGACAAAAGCTTCGCGTGAGCAAAAATGAGGATAAAGCGCCCCCTCTATCGCAGTTTCTGGAAGCAGGGCAGCCCAATAAAAATAGGGGTTATCTCCACTGGGAGCGGCACGTAAAATCAGAGCAACTTCTTCAGGCGCCAATAAATATTTTAGATATAGATAAGGCAGGTGCTGTTCGAAATCCACTTTTCCACGGGTCAGTGGGGGATAACAGGCATCCCCCGCCACTGCTGTGTGTGCATAAGCTTGGATAAGCTCTTTACGAGCTGCTTTACTGAGGGGGTGCTCCCTTGCCATAAAAAAATTTGCACGACAGGGCTCACTAACTAGAAAATGCGCAACACTGTAATATCGCTCTTCCCCATAGAGGCGATGCGCGCTGTACGCTCTTAAAAAGGCACTGAACTTTTCTGCATCGTGAAAGAGAGAGAGCGGCAGATCATCATAAAAGAACGTATGCTTTGCTGTCGCCTGCGGTCGTACTTTATCTGCCAGGGCAAAATAAGCAGGAAGAGCCGAGAGATCATGCAGTAACACCATGGCCAAAAGGCTTTTCTCCCCCTGATGGGCGGAGTCAGGCTTGAGAGGAAGCACTCCAGGAATGTCGAGGCTATCCGTCGGATATTCTACCAAACCCGCGATAAAGCTCAGTTGAATGTTGCACCCAGATTGGCGGTCTTTTATTTTTTTTATCACCTCTCCAATCTTTTGGAGGGTCAGCTTCGTGCGCAAGTCATGAAGAAATTGCGTAACCGTTTTTCCTGATTCGGGTTTGCAAGGGTCTTTAATGTCTAAGGCCTCGAAGAGCCGAGCTAAAGTCAAGTCGTAAGCAGCGGGGGCGGCAGCGGCCATGGGGCCTCCATTGTGTTTAAAGATGTGGAGTATATAATAAAATTTTAAAATATCAAAATAAATATTATTTATTTACTGTCAATTGATTTAAACTATTAAGCAAGGCTGCAAAATCCTCCTCCCAGGGAATTACAAATTCCATGGGCTGATGAGTCAAAGGATGGATAAAAGATAAGGCCTCCGCCTGAAGGGCCTGACGATGAAAGGGAAACTTCATATTGACTCGGCCATAGAGCGTGTCACCAAGCAGGGGGAAACCCAGATGTGCCAGATGAACGCGGATTTGATGGGTGCGGCCAGTTTCAAGCCGAGCTTCAATCAAAGTGAGGCTGGGAAAGCGCTTTAAAATTTTGACATGAGTGACAGCAGATTTTGCATGGGCAGAGTGTTCCAGCACCGCCATTTTGGTGCGGCGTGTGGGATGGCGACCGATGGGAAGATTGATGGTTTTGGAATGCGGAAACTGGCCCTGCACCAAGGCCACATAACGACGTTCCACCTCGTGGCGCTTTAAAGCTTCAATCAAACGTAAGCGAGCTTCTCCTGTTTTGGCCACCACCATCAAACCGGCAGTGTCTTTGTCCAGGCGATGGACAATGCCTGCGCGGGGCAAGACATTCAAACCCGGGGCATGATGCAACAAGGCATTCATCAGTGTTCCCGTTTTTTGCCCTGCGCCGGGATGAACAGTTAAACCCGGGGGTTTGTTAATCACGAGCAAAGCCTCATCTTCGTAGACAATCCGAAGGGGAATATCCTCCCCCTGATCAATCAGCATTTCCGGTTTGATTAAGTGGACCTCAAGGATATCCGTGGCTTTAAAAGCATATTTCGGCAAGACCCTGTTGCCATTCACCAGAATTCGCCCTTCTCGAATGGCAGTTTGGATTTGAGCACGAGAGAAATCAGGGTGCAGGGCTGCTAAATGCTTATCAAGCCGCATGCTTTAACATCTCCAAAATCTTTTGAGCCGCTGCCTGCTCAGCCATTTTTCGGCTGTGCCCTTGGGCGGTTTCAACAAGACTCAAAGACGAAACAGTACAGGTAATATAAAAAGTCTTGGCATGATCTGGCCCTTCAGCACGGAGAATTTCATAGCTCGGCAAAGCCAAGCCCTCTGACTGGAGATGTTCCTGGAGAGCACTTTTGTAGTCGCGAGGAATTTCATTGGCATCAATCTCATCAAAACGCGTTTTAAACCAATCGTTGATCAGGCTTTTGACAGTTTCAAAATCGCTGTCCAAATAAATGGCGCCAATCACTGCTTCAAAGGCATCTTCCAAGGTGGAATGCCGACGGTCGCCCCCGGTGTTGAGTTCCCCCAGGCCAAAATGCATCATTTCACCCAAGTCCAATTCCAGCGCCATTTTGGATAAAGTTTCCCCCTTCACCAAACTGGCCCGAAGACGGGACAAATCCCCTTCATGACAGTCTGAAAACCGCTGATACAAAGCCTCTGTCATCACCAAGTTTAAAACTGAATCCCCCAAAAATTCGAGGCGCTCATTGCTGGGCACCCCCTCCCGACTGCGATGCGTCAGCGCATGCTCTAACAACTGCGGATTGTGAAAGGTATATCCCATTTTGCGATAAAACTGCTGAAGCAAAATTTCTCTCATGGAAAGCGGTTTCCGATGCGACTCCAGCGAATGCTGTGGGTGGTGGAATCATAGCTCAGGAAAATATACGTCGCCCGTCCAATCAAATCATTGCTGGAAACAAAGCCCCAGCTGCGACTGTCATCACTGTTGTCTCGATTGTCCCCCATCGCGAAATAATGTCCTGGCGGCACCAAAAGATTTTGAAAGTTTTCAGGTGGAATGATGGGCGTCGTATAAATCGTATGAACATGCCCCCCAATATCGCTTGAATATTCTTGTACCATCGGCGACCCAAGATTCGCATTGTTGGGCTCAATCGCTGTCCCCATCACTGTTTGTGGAACCGCTTTCCCATTGATAAACAGTTGTTTGTCGATATAACTAATACGGTCTCCCGGCACCCCCACAATCGTCTTAATAAAATCAACTTGCGGATTAAACGGGCTGTTAAACACCGCGATGTCCCCCAGCGCGGGCTCACCTGTTTTGATGATCAGGCGATTGGAAAGCGGCAGATGGATCCCATACGCAAACTTATTGAGCAAGACAAAGTCCCCCAATTGAATTGTCGGCAACATCGAGCCTGAAGGCACAATATACGGCTCAAAGACAAAGCTGCGAATCAAAAAGACAATCAAAAAAACCGGCCACAGCGAGCGCGCATAGTCAAACACAATCGGCCGTTTTTTCTCTTCAAATTTGTAAAACTGAAAATCCACCAGTCGAATGATGACCGATGCCACCAGCAATACAAACAACAACCACTCGAAATAAATGCTCATTCATGTCCCCCCTTAAGAAGCGAGACATTTAAGCAGGTTTGGCTGGGGTTTGCAAATCAGTTGAATCACTCAGGATCCTGATTTCTTTTGGACTTCGTAATTGTGGCCGACATAGTAGCCGCCAGCAGCGCCAGTGACCAATGCAACGGCGCAGCCATTTAATAGCAGGGATGTCAGCAGGATAAAGATCAGAGGAGTTATTTTTTTCATGAAACTGCCAAACAGTGACGCAAATGCAGATCTTTGTTCTCCACATACTTTTTCGCACTAAATCTTAAAAAAGACCGTTCTTCATCAGTGATGGGGCGTATTTTTTTGGCAGGATTGCCCAGCCATAAGAACCCGCCTTCTAAGATTTTCTGAGGAGGAACCAAGCTGCCCGCTGCCAAGAAAACTTCGTCTTCCAAAACAGCGCCATCCAAGATGATGGAACCCATGCCAATCAGACAGAAATTTTTGATGGTACAGCCATGAAGAATGACATTGTGACCGATGGTGACATCCTCGCCGA
>CAYGFJ010000060.1:0-7815 GCA_964349115.1 uncultured Francisellaceae bacterium | reverse complement strand
GGAGGGAGGGCGTCTTCCGGAATTTTGCCTGTGTTGAAATACGCATTGCGAATCGTGGTGGCATGCAAGCCTTGAAAGTCAGGCAATTCGATAGTGGGCCAGTGGGGAAAGCCTTGCAAATAGTAGCTGCTGTCATCTTTGTTGTGACCAAACAAAACAATAGACTGGCCTTGGGCTACATCAGTGGCTGTGGCTTTAACCGCTTGAAACCAAGGCGTTTCATCGGCGTCAGTGGAATCAGGGATGCCCACAAAATAAAGGGGTGCATCAGGACAGGCTGCCCGAATCATCTCGATGCGCTCGTCCAGGGTCCAGGGGTTTTTCACAGTGCGCGATTCCTGGGATGAGCCCAAAACGATCAAGAGGGAATCGACTTGTTTTAAGGCCTCATACACCAAAAACAGATGGCCATTGTGAAAAGGCTGAAACCGTCCCACTAAGACGCCGACTCGTTGCATTGTCTTCCCTCCTCATTTTTCGTTATGATACTACACTTGAGTTTTAGGAGTGGCACGAGGCATGACGCGCGAAAAGATTTTGGTCATTGATGATGAAAGCGGTATCCGCCAGCTGATTCGCATTTTTCTGCAACGCTATCATTTTGAAGTTCTGGAAGCCAAAAATGGGGAAGAAGGCCTGGCTGCCTTGGAGCGTGAGCCTGTTGATTTGGTGATTCTGGATTTAATGTTGCCTGACATTTACGGCATTGAGCTTTGCAAGCAAATTCGTGTGAAGCGGGATGTCCCCATCATCATGCTGACCGCCGTTCATGGCGAAATGAATGTGGTTCTGGGGTTTGAAGCAGGCGCCGATGATTATGTCGAAAAGCCCTTTAGTCCCCATATTTTGCTTTCACGCATTCAAGCCATTTTAAAACGCAAGTCTTCCCAAGCGGGACATCCTCCCTCTGTTGCAGGGCCTGCATCAGATGTTGAAGTCAAAACTCCAGGCAAAGTCAGTTATGTCAAAGCCAGTTTTGGCCAATGGGTTTACCTGCCCCTGGAGGGTTGCATCAAACATTTGTCTGGCAAAATTGTCTTTTTAACCAAAAGCGAAGCCATTTTGCTTGAAATGTTTGTGGCACATGAACAGGAAGTCTTGAGCCGCGACCGCATTGCCATCACTTTAAAGCTTGACATCGATACCCCTGAAAGCCGTGCCATCGACGTCCAAATCTCCCGCCTACGCAACAAGTTGCGGGACAAAAGCAACAACAACCTGATCAAAGCCATTCGTAATAAAGGCTATCTCCTCTCTGTGCCCGTGCGTTTGGGTTAAATAGATAGTAGAATGCAATATTAAATTTAACATCCATGTGATTTTATGCCTAAATATATTTTTGTAAATGGACAACAAGAGGATGTCCTGCCTTATACCCTTGCTGCCTTAATGGAGGCATTGGTTGACAACACGGGCTACGCCTTAAGGCATGAATACTTTTCAGTTCCTGCGGTGTTTGAGATGGATGGGGCCAGCGATGACTACCGTGTTTTTTTAAATTGCGCTTATTCAGCCGTATTGAGAGAAAACGGTTTTTTCTTCTGCATCGCCGAGCAAGATGATCAATATGCTTTGTTATTGAGCGTTTGTAATCGGGAGGGAGCGCTGCTTCATACTTATTGTTTTCGCTTGGCTGCGACTTTTTCAAATCTCACGCTCAAAGATCCCGATGGTACTGCAGTGGAGATTAAGCCTGCTAAAACCCGAGCGGAGCAAAGACGGGTCATGGCCTTCCCTTTGGCTGCTTTAATGAGTTTGCTGCCCTCTATTGTAGAAAGAATCGAAATGGCGCCGGATGTGAGGCGTTTGGACTTTGGAGACTTGCCTCCTCCACATCTTTCTTTGGCGTACAAGAATGAATTGTTAAAACGCGGCATTGAAGCTCATCTGCGTCTCGGTCATTTCAATGATTGGTTGATTCTCCCCCCTGCTTTCCGCCCACGGGTTGCTGATCATCACGTTTTGACCATGAAGTCCACGCTGATTGCTGAGGAGCTTTGTCGGCGTTATAAAGATCAGGTTTGGCTCAATGGAGTGGGGGTTTTAGAAGAGATTCAATCTTTTCAAGAATTGGATCTCACCGGTTTGAGCAAGGTGACCGCCTCAGCGCAGAAACGGCAGAAGGATGTTGTTCAAAGGCTTGAGCATGATTTTTGGCAGAAAATAAAACACGCCTTACAACAATCCATGGAGTCTTGGACCTGGGCCAGTTATTGGAAACGTCGTATAGAGAAGAATCTGACGGAAGATCAAAACTTGTGGAATTATTTTTTACGCATCAAGACCAACGAGGCAGCTCGTTCTGGGTCGCGGTTTCCGGCCCTTTCCTCTCAAGAATACGAGGCTTTTGTAGAGCATATTCCAGACACAAGGACAGGCGAGGGAGTCCACCGTGAGGGGCCAGACCATGCGATCATATTAAGAATGCTGGGAATGGAGGAGGGTTCTGCTTCACTGGAAAGATTGGCTTTGCAAATTGATCA
Source organism: uncultured Francisellaceae bacterium (assembly GCA_964349115.1). Classification (GTDB taxonomy): domain Bacteria; phylum Pseudomonadota; class Gammaproteobacteria; order Francisellales; family CACEW01; genus JAJZUD01. The sequence goes on along the minus strand of CAYGFJ010000060.1, from coordinate 5,332 downwards.
TTATCTCAAAGAGTTTGAATTGCAGCTGCGTGAGCGCACTGAAGCAGCACGGCGTGAGTTGAGCCTTCAGGGGGTGAGTGAAGAAAATATTGAGTCTTACAGCGCCCATTTAAGGGCTTTTCTGCAAGATTTTTTTGATGAAAATAAGGGCAGTGACAATCTCATCATGCTTGAACGTGGGTATCTTGCAATGGGTGGAGGACTTTCTTCTTTGGGCGGGCCCAGGCAAGGCTTAAGAGACCTCTGCCGCCGAGTGCAGCTATTGGGGTTTGACCCGGCACAAGTGATTGACCAAGTCATTCATTCTGAGCGCAGAACAAGCGAGCCGGCCCCGCCTGCACCCATGGAAATCGTCCCGGAACACCCTGTTTTTCCAAAAGAATTTTTTTATTTGGTGGAATGTGCCCAGGTTTTGTCGGAGAGCGAGCTCCTGGAATCTTATCGGGAGAAGGTGGCCCAGGTTCGCCGAGGCCTTTATTATGAAGCCTCCCCTTATGTTCGGGACAACCCTATCCAATACGCTAAAATGATTCAGTTGAGGAAGGTGATTCTGGATGCCTTGGTGGAAAAATTAAAAACGGTACCCCTGCCCGCCTTTTCGGAAGAAACCATTTGGGCCTTTGCGCAATATTTAGCTTCAAAACCTGACCAGAGTTTGACGAACCCTCAACAGCGCTTATTGGCTCAGGCTTCTTGCCCAAAGAGGTTTCCTCAGGCGGGAGAATGTGATACTTACAAAGAAGAACTGGCCCAGTTGGCAACCGGTCCCTTCCCCTTGGGTAGGGCCTGTGCGGAGCTTGCTGAGATATTGGGACAGGCAGCGATGCTTTATCTTGGCGAAAAGTGGGGGCTGGTTGGGGTACGCACTCTGAACAGCAGTGCTTTAGGGGAGTACTTTTCCTGGGATGCAGAAGGTCGTTTCTATCCGAAACCAGATTATAGTGATCGCAACCTTTTGGATTTGTTTAATTTGACATTAAAAGCCTGTTGTCAACGTATTCTAGAAACAAGAGACGCGTGGCAAAAAGCAGGGCGGGGGGCTTTGGCTGCATTGAAGGAAGCGGTTGTTAAAAAAGACAGTGCGCTTCTCGATCTCAGAGAACGCGGAACTTTATGCCAATTGCATTTGCGACCTTATGAGGCGGCGCGGGACAAGATGGTAGCGCTGATTGGAGAAATTAAACATTGTGAGGTCATACAAAACCGTCTATTTGACTCCTTTATGCTGTTTTTTTCTGAATTCGTTCAAGCCTCTTTTGGAGCAAAATACCGAGAGGCTTCGACAGAGGATCGGGATGCATTTCTGGCCTCACTGCATTATCTGGTGGACTTCGAGGAGGGAGTAAGCGGGCAGGTAAAATTCATCCCAGCCATTGATCAGCAAGAGGGGGCGATTGTCCCGATGTTGGGACGGATTTTGGAAGGCTGGAAGGCGGATCCTCTGTTGCTGACGGTTTATCAGCAGTTTTATTCCAGAATGAATGAGTTTGAAGCGCAACTCAAAAGGGATGTGCCAGCTCAATATCAAAAAGAAGGCCCTCTGTTCTATAATGCAGAAACAGCTCGCTTTCCCTGTCAATATCCTTTGCTAAAACCTGCCTCCTGTCGTATGGAGTGGATGCCGTATGTGACTGTCATAGCAGGGGCAGCTGAAAGCAAGGACAGTGAACGGACACCCAATCCCTTTGTAGGCATTTGGCAACAGCATCAAAATGAAAGGACGATTGCTCGACAAAGAATGTATGTGAATAGAATCAACGCGTCTCTTGAGGCCATGGAAGAGGACGAAAAAGAAATTGCTCGTTTAGAGCCTTTGGCAGGAGGAGATGAGACTGCACTCAGCTATGCTCAAAGGGCCGGACTCTTTTTTGGATGCATTGCTGACCCCGAACTAGCCGCTCGCGCAGCGATGAGGGAAGGTCAGTTGAGATGGGAGGCATGCAAAAAGCAGCTCGGAGAGGACTGTGAGGGCTTTAACGCTTGTGTTCGTGAGGGTAATCAGCTCAAACTGCCTGAGGATGAGGGGGTGTCTGCAGCAGAAATTCGGGCTGTGCTCGAAAACCAAAGGGCAGGCTTATTGGGTCGTGTGAGGCACTTCAGTGTGATGGACTAACGCCTGCCCCCGCCCCGTACCGGAGGACTGCTTGTTAACGAAACTCCCCGCTGTGAATGAGTACTGATGGTGCGAGCATCAGTCCAACTTCCAATTTTGGAAGGAGGGGCGCCGTTGCCGTCTGCTCCTGCCTTTTCTGCATCGTCATGGCGGTCTGCCATGGGTCGTGTAGGGGGCAGGGCTTGGCTGTCGCTGACCGTCAGACTGCGGCTGCGGCCGTTGGTTTCTTGACTGAGGGACGTTGCCACTTCTGTTTGCGCAATCATATCGGCAGGTGTGCCCAAGAAGATGCTTCGAGTGCGTGTCACACGAGGGATGCTCGCGTTGACCAAGAGCTGGAGAGCAACCCCATCTGCTTCTTTACCATCTGCTTCTCTGCCCATATTGATCTCTTTGATGCCATCCTCAGCATCGGTCGGCATGCCTTGAGGGGCCCATTCATAATAGGCACGTTCCCCCACACGCATCAGCCAAGGAGCAAGGGTCAAATGGAGGAGCATATTGAGGATGAAGATGATGAGGCCGGGGTGACCCCATGTTTTAAAGAAAGAATTGTCTTTGATGTCATCATAAATCTTGTCTTGGGAGTCTAAATACAGCATGTAAAGATTGAGGCTGTGAACGGTGGCAAAAAGCACCGCTTCGGCACCCCAGTGACGATACAATTTGTTCCAAGAGGAGGCGTCAAAATCAGCGAGCTCAGCTAAAAGCCGTTTGGGTTTGGGAGTTGTAAAATGCCAGAGGCTTCGAGCAATGGCAGTGACGAGGCTGCCACAGCTGCCAGCAAGAATGAGGTTTAAGTTGCCCGCGTGCGCTGTTTCTTGCGGGACCACTGTAAATTTAGGATCGTTATGTCTCACAAATTCATAAGTGCTGACCCCAAACAAAAGGGTGGGGATTAAGGCCAGCAGAGCACTCAGCAGTTTGAGGCCAATGGTTTTTTTGCGTTGGATAGACGCTTTCAAGATGGTCAAGTGGATTTCTAGGAGTTCCCGTTGGGCGTGCTCCTCAAAGATAAACGCTCGTTTTGTTTCTGTAGCACCGCTTTGTCTCGCAACACTTCGAAGTTCAGCCGCTGCAAAGCTTCGTAAGGTCATCATGGCTGTGGGGGTTGCTAAAATATAATTGATATGCGCAATCCATAAAGCTTGAGCCAGTTTATATTTGTTCGCCTCGCTCAATGCGCTGGGGAGGGCGTCAGCCAAAAGATCTTGGATGGCGCTTTCAGAACCTTGTTTCGCAGGGAAAAACCGGGTCGCAGTGGTTTGCAACATCTGCAACAAGTGTTGTTGCGCTGCCACTGTCGTTGGCACCCGTCCCGTATGCGCGTTTAAGAGAAAGAAGCGACTTAATACTCGATACACGTCCTGGTGGACGGGTGGAATGGCTTGTAAAAGGAGGGGGCTTGCGTTAAAACCGTGATCATGGAGCGAGAACTGGTGGGTGTCTGTATCAAAATCCGCAATCAGGGGAAGCCAGCCTCCTTGAGTAACGAGAGCAGGAACAGCGCTTGGGTCTTGAGAGGGGTCTTCTTCATTGCCTTCCAGTCGATATAAAAAGCGTTGAGACCAGGCTGAAATCAAGGCGGGCGCAGCAGAGTGGAGGAGTTCCCATCGTTGTCTTTGCACAGGGCTTGAAGGAGGTATATTCGTCAACAGAGTCAAAAACAAAGCCTGACGTAGATCGGAAAAACGGGCACGCCCAGTTCCAACACCATCACAAATTTGAGCCAGAACACGGACCAGTTCTGCACAGAATTCTTCCTGGCGCAAGCAAGTTATGGCTTTATTGACCGCTTGATAAAGCTGGGCATTTTTCGTCGGAGCATCAGGGAAGAGAGGGTGAAAGGCGAGTCGACTGAGCAAATTGATGAGGGGGAGGTCAAGGCATGCATGCTCAGGCAAAGCCTCAAAATCGCGCAATACATCTTGCCATAATTCACGTAATAAGGCGCCCAGCAACTTTGTAATGATGTCTGGATGGGTCGAGGATTCTAGGAGGATGCTTGCAGTGCCATTGTTGATTGCAGTGCGGATATACTCAAGTTGGGCCGTCAGGCCTGGGGTCTCATCAATAAACTTGCGATAAAACATTGCCAAGGTATAGGGTGGGTAGTCGGAAAAAAGGCTAGAATCACTGGGTCTTGCTGCAGATGCAGGCAGAAGCGGGCCATAGCTTGTCGTGGATGCAGTAGCATAGGCGCCGCTTGGACGCAAAGGGGTGTGTGGACCTGCATCGGGTTCATCCTCGCCTGCGACATCAATGGCCACAGATTCAGAAGCACGAGAGGCTGGAGGGGCAGGCTCATTGCTGATAATCGCTTTAATGCTTTGAATGTCTGCTTGTAAGGCGGTCATCTCATCGTCTTCAAATTCAAGGTGGCGAGAAGAGGTACGGGTTCGCAAGGAACGCGAGGCGTCAGAGCCTGAGCTGGCCCGGGTGAGGGAGCGACCGGGTCTCGAATGAATAATACGAGGCCGTCGGTCTTGCAGCAAGGTCTTTAAGGCTTCAAGTTGACGTACAAAGTCTGACTCTGAAAATGCTTCGGGGTTTTCCAACAGTTTTTCTACGATCAAGTGACGAGCAACTTCCATGAGAAACAAAGTTTCTTTTTGCCAAAGAATCAATTGTTGCGAGTCAAAGGTATTGCCTTCGTTATTTTTTGTGAACCCTAGGTCGGTCAATTCCTTCAGCAAGGCATTGCGGATGTCTTGAGGCGAGCCCTCCACTTCGGCACTGCCTGCATCTGCTAAAAGCTCCAGTTGAGGGGCATGAGCCTGGTATAGGGCATCCGGTAAAAGCGGGCGATAGGCAAAGCGCAAAATGGCTGTGACCGTTTTTTTATTGAGATGGACCTTGGGTACCGCCGCAAGAAGGGTCAAGGCGTTTAAGAATTGGTTGCCAGTGATGGAGAGGGTTGTTGCTGCCTCTCTGTCATCTTCTTCAAACGGCACTGTAGGATAGGCTGCATAATACCCGTTTAAAGTATTGCGCCATTCCTGTGTGATGAGATGGGCTTCTTGTTTGATGCATCCCGAAGCCAACAAGTGGGCTTGCTCAAGCAGGTTGTCTCGGTAAGCCGAGAGCACTGCAAAATGGAGTAAATCGGCCTCACATTGCTCGTAAACGTCTGCCCCCACCGCATTCACTAAAACCGAAAGGCGGGTTTTATATAGGGTTTTTGTGATGGCGTATTGGTCCGTTTGGCCGCTGTGAGAA
>CAYGFJ010000059.1:0-7953 GCA_964349115.1 uncultured Francisellaceae bacterium | reverse complement strand
AACCCCCGCCACCCCGACTCGCCTCCGCTGGGGAGGAGGAGGGTTGAGCGGCTGGAGGGGTTTTGGTTTTTAGGCTACAATGGCACTTTCAAATTTGATGATAGGAGATGCCGACTATGCCATGCATTGCAATGTTTTATGGGATACTGATTTATATGTATTGGTACGACAACAAAGAACATAAGTTGCCGCATATTCATGTGCATTATCAGGATTGTAAGGCTATTTTTGGGATTAAAGAGGCCAATTTGTTGGAAGGGGCTTTGCCTAAAAACAAACAAAAGATGATCGAAGTGTGGATGGACTTGCATAAAGATGAGTTGCTTGCCGATTGGGAATTGGCAATTCAAGGTGGCGAATTATTTAAAATTGATCCTTTAAGGTAATGATGCAAAAATTAACAATCAAGGCGATTCATCCTCATGATAATTTTACGATGGATATTGATCTCAGTAATGGGAGGTCTTTTGTTTTTGATTTGGCGCCTTATTTAAATGGAGTAGGGCTGAAGAAGCTGCACAATATTGCTTTTTTTAAGCAAGCCAAATTTAAGGGGGAGGTTTTGTATTGGGATGATATGCATGATTTTCCGCTGCATTGTATGGATGTTCCTGAGCGGTGTTTACATCAAAATAGAATCTAAAATATACTGACTGAGTTTCATCTAAATTATTAATTTGCTTTGGGGCGATCGAATCGAGGGCGGCAGTTGTTGTTGGTGTTCACCATTCGAAGCAGCTTGATTCGGGTGATATCAGCGCGAGACATGACGAAGTATTTCGCTGCGTTTGCCTGAGAGTTTACTGAGTGATATTAAAATTCTTGCCAATAAAGAAGATGTCCCATATCAATCATTGATGAAGCTTTTGTTGGCTCAAGGGGTGACGCTTCTTCGGCTGAAGCGAAGTGTTGTTTAACTGGGGAGTATATTCCAATCCTAAAATGCGAATTAAGATCTAATCAGGTGAGCGGCAAGCCCATCTTTGCGGTGTACTCTTTAATTTCCATAAGCAATCACCGCATCAAGCGATGGGGCATAATATTTATTTTTACCATGCTTCCGCATGCTCAATAGTTTTGTTTCCAGTAGTTTATTCAATACCTTGCCGACGTACTGGGCGGACTTATGCATTTCTCCTGCAATTTCAGCACCAATACATTCACTTTTTTGAACGGTGAGTTTGATCATGGCGATGTAGGTTTGGAAAGGGTGATTGCAAAACAATCCAATTTGATTATAATAGATCCGCTTTGCTGAGGGTGATATTACCTTGACGTAATATATCTATTGTGTAATAATTGGAGTCGCGAAATGGGGTGTGATGTTGAATATACAGATGAGTTTGGAGTGTGGTGGGACGGCTTGCGAGAGGGGGAGCAAGTCAGTGTCGCTGCGGTGGTAGGCTTGCTTGAAGCTTTAGGTGTTCACCTTGGATATCCATATTCATCTGGCATGATTGGTTCTCGATATGAGCATATGCGAGAATTGAGGATTCAACATCAGGGGCAGCCATACCGAATTTTATATGCTTTTGATCCACGGCGTGCCGCAATTTTATTGATTGGTGGGGATAAAACGGGAGATGACCGTTGGTATGATAAATGGATTCCAATTGCGGATCGCCTGTATGAAACGCATTTGCGGGAAATTGAAATACACTGAGGAGAGCACAATGGCAAAGTCATTCAAAAATTTAAAAGCAGGTTTGTCGCCTGAAGCAGCAGAACAAGCTGATCGGCTTACACAAAATATGATGCAGGACATGGCTTTGCAGGAGTTGCGGCAGGCAAAAAACATGAGTCAAGAATATCTTGCGGGCTTGCTTCATATGAAACAAGCGAATATTTCTAGAATTGAAAAGCGTGCAGATATGTATATCTCAACTTTGCGGAATTATGTCAAAGCATTAGGCGGTGAGCTTGATATCATTGCACGTTTTCCTGAAGCTCAGATTCGGATTCAGCAATTTCAGGAAATTTAAGCATTGGCAAAATGGCCGGCGGCCATTGGATGTAGAATGCTGGCGACGTAGGTTTGGTAGGGGATGCCTTTATACGCAGCTCTTTGTTTCAGGTTGAGTAGTCATTGTTTGAAATGCGGATGTTGACCCACGCGTTTTTTCAGCAGGATCCAGAACCCAAGCCTCTGCAAAGCGCCTTTGCGGGGGTGGTCAAAGGGCATTTTTGGGGGGGCATAGCATCTTCCGTCGTTGATCCAACAAGGTTGAAAACAAGCTTCGCAAATGCAGACTCACTTCTGCTTTTTCACCCAGCAACGCCAAGACCTCTGCAACGGATTCAATCGTCGACAAGCACTCCCGCCGAGGCTCTTTTCGCAGTTCTTTGTACAAAGATTTTTGCTGAGGGGTCAAGATGATGCGCTTTACTTTCAGCAGCCAGGCGTTTCGCCACCACAAGGTTTTGGCCTGACTCCAGCTGCCATCCAGCACAATGACACCTTCCAACTGGCCCGGCGCGTCGACTGCATTGCCCTTTTGTGACACAAACTGCAAGGGTTGTTTCGTTATGTTCTCCCCCTTAACACCACTGCCCAAATACAAGACGGCCCAGCGCGAAGAATTTACTTCTCCTCGCCCCAGCACCGCGGCCAGGTTTCGCCAAGACAATCCGATTTTCAAAGTGGAATTCGGCAAAGCCTTATGGGCCAAAAGCGCGCTTCCAATCTCATGATCAGGTTCCTGTGGATGTTGCAAAATCAAAACATGCAGCTTTGTTTCCTGTGGCTTGATATGACTGCAGACGCAGAGCTCCTCTGGTTTTTGACACTGTTCACACTCCATTTTTAACTCCTGTTGATACACGACTGACCTCCTCACACCCGCCCAATTAAGAGATCATTCAGCCCGCTTTTGATAAAGGGCAAATGCTCCAAAGCATGCAGTGCTGTGCTCCGCCCCCATCGAATGGGGGCCTCTGTTCGCTCAAAGACATTGAGAAATGACCCCGTCACCCCAGTGATCATGCGCTGTTGAGTGTGACTTAAAGCAGCGTACTCTGGCCAAATTTCGGCGCTCAACCCAGATTTTCCACGACGACGCACCACTTCAATCAAAATCAATACATCTCGAACAGACAAATTAAAGCCTTGACCCGCAACAGGATGAAGCAAATGCGCGGCGTTGCCAAGCAGGCCCACACAGCCTTGAAAAATCTGTTCGCTCGTCAGGCGTTTTAAAGGGTAAGCAAGGAGATGCCCCAGGGCTTGGAAGATGCCAGCGCGATAGCCCATCATTTTTTGCAAATCTTGACACAGCACAGATTCTGGAAGCTGGCTGCGCATTTTGGCCAAGGACGATGGCATGGCCCACACCAAGGTCATGGTATTGTCCTGATGAGGCAACAACGCAAGTGGCCCTTCTTTGGTAAACCGCTCAAAGGCCCAGCCGGGTTTGCCACGTGCACAACTTATTTTTCCAATCAAAGCAGTCTGCCCATAATCATGCTCTTTCAGTCCTACGCCCATTTTTTTACGCACAATGGAGTCTGCTCCATCTGCGCCAATCAAGAGTTTAACGGGATAAACTTGTCCCTCTACGGTGACTTCCGCTTTATCAACATTGAAAGAGACATCAGACACCACGCCTTCCAGACATTGGATATGAGGATGGTCCCCCACCTTTTTTTGCATAGTGGCAAGCAATCGATTGAAAGAAACGCTGTACCCCAAATGGGGCAGCCCCTCGTTTTTGGCATCAATATTGACGATGCCAGACTGTCCCTGATCAGACACATGAATATGGGTGACGGGAACGCCGTTTTTAAGAATCGCATCAGCAAAGCCCCATTCTTGAAACAGGGTCACTGTGCCATAACTCAAACCCAAAGTACGCGTATCCAAAAGGTCTTCTGCAGGGACATCCCGAAGGATTTTTTTCTCGACCATCAACACCGAATAGCCTTCGCGTGCCAACAGCAGTGCAAGCAGCGCTCCAACGAGGCCGCCGCCGACAATGCCAATGTCAGTGTAGGGGAGCTTCATCGGACAAGTGCAGCGCTTTTAATTCATCGGCCACCGTCAAGACTGCCGCTTTCACAAACTCAATCAATTCAACATAACGAGTTTCGCTCTCAGGGTCTTTTTCATCTTCAGGGGTCAATTCCACACGAGAGACGCTGACCAAATCATCCAAAGCTTCTTTGATCAATGGATTTTTATTGTGTGTGACATCCATCCCCAGCAAATGCAGCCCGGTAATATACCCGCTGCACCATTCGCTCACGGCATCAATTCGCTCTTCCAACGACACTTCATCCACAGGCAACAAAATCGGCATGGAAAAATCATCCGCCTGAAATGCCTCTTGGGTCACTTGAAACAATTGCTGCAACACTGCATACGCCTGCTGACCTTCTTTGTCGGTTTGCTCAATGTGTTCATTCAACAATGCATCCACCCACGCCTCTTGACGCAGTTTGACATGAGCTGACAACAGTGCACACAACAAGCCATGCGATTCACTCGCACTGCCCAACGCAGCCAAATGAGACAGCGCTTCTGAGACTTCTAAAAACGTTGGCAAACCAGACATGACACTCCCTTCACTTTTCAAAAGCCCCGATTATGATCGAAACCAAGCGTGAGGTCTAGCGAGGTCTCAGGCCCCATGTTTTTCTTGACAAACTATTTGCATAACGTTTAGCATGCTGTGTTTATTATTAATATGGAGAAAATAATGCAAGGAAGCACAGCAACCCCTCTCTGCATTGCAGACATGCAAGCGTTGACAGCACAAATGAACGCAGGTACTTTGCCTCGCGACCCAAAAAGTCTGGCCGAACTACAGGGGCGCATTGCTGCCGCTCATGGATTGCAGCAACACGGACAAGAAACACTTCAAACAGCCGATACATGGCTTAATAAAAAGCACCCCCGCAATGTGCTCATGGCAGCAGTGGTATTTGCAACACTGGCTTATTTCACAGAAGGCGCCAGCAAAAAACTAAATCAAGGGATGGTTGTATTTGCAATCACGGCTCTAGCGAGCATCTATTTTTTAAAACATCTCATGACAAAACACGACGCAGTCCTGGCACACGATCTGAGAGATCATGCTGCAGCACTCACTGCATTTGAAAACACATTAATCCGCTATAATACTTTGCCAACAAGAGTCTTTGAAGCTTCCACAGCATCTGCTGGCGCTGCACCAGAAAACAGAGGATAAAACCATGCATGGACATCATCATCATCACCCTCCAGAGCTTCCAGAAGATAAAGCCCTAAGACGTGAGCGCATAGCACGCAATGCCGCTGTGTTGTTGGGTTTTTTGACTTGGATGCTCATCGACGCTGCGCTGGCAAAATGGAAACGTCATGGAGCGTTGGATCTGAGCTTGCTCGCTCATATTTTACTTGGCTTTGCCAGTGTCGGTGTTGCCCTACGTCTGGCTGTTCAAGCACGCAACGATGCACCTCCACCTAGGGCTTTTGCTGCTCATCAGGCTCGAGGGCCTCAACCAGTGGGATTGTACCTACTGCACCCTGTCGCACCTGCAGCCTGAGTATTACTCTGACTGCTTCACGCGAGATTGTATTTTTGACGCGGTGTGCTAGAGTATGCACGCTTTTTTTAACAAGGAAGAACCCATGAATCTACATGAATATCAGGCGAAACAACTGTTTCGTGAATACGGCTTGCCCGTATCAAAAGGCTTTGCGGTCACCTCAGCGGCTGAGGCCGTGAAAGCAGCGGCAGACATTGGCGGCAATCTGTGGGTCATCAAGGCCCAAGTGCATGCAGGCGGGCGCGGCAAGGCAGGCGGTGTCAAACTCGTCAAATCGAATGAAGAAATCACAGCCTTTTGTGATCGACTGCTGGGGACCCATTTAGTCACCTATCAGACCGATGCCAAAGGCCAGCCGGTCAACACCATTCTCGTTGAAAGCTGCACCGACATTGCAAAAGAACTGTACTTAAGCGCGGTGGTGGATCGCGCATCCCGTCGCATTGTCTTTATGGCATCGACCGAAGGGGGCGTTGAAATTGAAGAGATTGCAAACACCCATCCTGAAAAAATATTGAAAGCAACGATTGACCCGCTGGTCGGCCCCCAACCCTATCAAGCACGGGAATTGGCGTTTAAATTGGGCTTGAATGATGTTCAAGTCGGTCAGTTCACCAAGATTTTTATGGGGCTCGCCAAGATGTTCGAACATTTTGACTTCTCCCTTCTGGAAATCAACCCCTTGGTGATCACCACTGAAGGCAATTTGCATTGCTTGGATGGCAAAATCAATATGGACGACAATGCCCTTTATCGCCACCCACGCTTGCAAGAAATGCGGGATGCAAGCCAGGAAGATCCACGTGAAGAACTGGCACAACGGCATGGTATCAATTATGTCTCCTTGGAAGGCGACATTGGTTGCATGGTGAATGGGGCTGGTTTGGCCATGGCGACCATGGATTTGATCAAACTCTCAGGGGGCCAACCTGCCAACTTCTTGGACGTCGGGGGCGGCGCCAACAAAGAACGCGTGATTGAAGCCTTTAAACTCATTCTCTCCGACCCCTCCGTCAAAGCGGTTTTGGTCAATATTTTCGGTGGCATCGTCCGCTGCGATATGATTGCAGAGGGGATCATCGATGCAGTAGCTGAAGTCGGTATCAAAATTCCTGTGGTCGTACGATTGGAAGGCACCAATGCCGAATTGGGATCCAAGAAATTAGCCAGCAGCGGACTCAACATCATCGCCGCTGAAGGATTTACAGACGCAGCCCACAAGGTTGTTGCAGCCGCCAGACAAGGAATTTAATCATGAGCATATTAATCAACAAAGACACCAAAGTGATTTGCCAAGGCTTTACCGGCAAACAAGGCACTTTCCACTCTGAACAAGCCATTGCTTACGGCACCAAAATGGTGGGCGGCGTCACGCCTGGAAAAGGCGGCCAAATCCATTTGGGCCTGCCTGTGTTTAACACCGTGCGCGATGCTGTAGATCAAGTCAAACCCGATGCCACTGTGATTTATGTTCCCGCCCCCTACTGCATGGACTCCATTGTTGAAGCAGCAGATTGCGGCATTTCCCTGATCATTTGCATCACTGAAGGCATCCCTGTCATGGACATGTTGAAAGTCAAACGCTATTTAGAAAATACAAAATCCCGCCTGATCGGCCCCAACTGCCCTGGCGTGATCACCCCTGGCGCTTGCAAAATCGGGATTATGCCTGGATATATCCATCAAAAAGGCCGTGTGGGCATTGTGTCCCGCTCCGGCACTTTGACCTATGAAGCCGTCCATCAAACCACTGCTTTGGGCTTTGGTCAAAGCACTTGCGTCGGAATCGGCGGCGACCCCATCGCGGGCTCAACCTTCGTCGACATCTTAAGACTGTTCCAAGACGATCCGCAAACCGAAGCCATTGCCATGGTCGGTGAAATCGGAGGCTCTGCCGAAGAGGAAGCCGCAGACTTCATCAAACACTACGTCAAAAAACCCGTCGTCTCCTACATCGCAGGCGTCACCGCCCCCGCCGGAAAACGCATGGGCCACGCTGGGGCCATCATTTCCGGAGGCAAAGGCACCGCTGACGAAAAATTTGCCGCCCTCAAAGCTGCAGGTGTTCATACTGTGAAGTCCCCCGCTGACATTGGTCGTGGGATCAAAGAAATTACGGGCTGGTAACAAGTACGCTCTTTTTAAGTTCGGAATGCAAGCCTAGTTTTTTTGTGAGCGCACTCTAATACAAAAACCCAAAAAGAAATAAGGGTATGCTGGATTTGCTTGCAACAAGAATATCGTCTTTGATGAGCAAGCCAGGCAAACTGGATTGGAGCAATTGCTTGGCTGTTTTATTCTTGCCTCCAATTTCAAAAATATGGTCCATTGTTTGGTAGTCTCCTTGTTTGGAGTAATACACTTTCTGATTGGCATCGCGCAGGGCCTGAATAAAATAGAGTTCACGCAGAGTGCCCACATTGAGAG
>CAYGFJ010000058.1:0-7965 GCA_964349115.1 uncultured Francisellaceae bacterium | reverse complement strand
AGTCAAGACGGTCACTAAGATATAGGTTAAAAATATACGGCCGATTTGGTTGTAATAAGCAAAACCATTTTTCCAGGAAAGCGCCTGGCCCCCTGCGCGTTTGACCCCCATCATCAACAGCCCCGCAACCAAGGGAGATACAAGAAAAACAGTGAGGACAAAAATGATGATATTGGTCACGGCGGGATGAAGAATAAAGCGATCAAGCTCTGTTTTGATAGTGAGGAGCAGCACCTCAAACAATACAAAAGCAAAAAGCGTCGCCAAAAACGCACGTTTGCTGCCCGCGACGAGGGCCCAGGAAGATTTAAGAATGGGTTTGATTTCGATGTCCACAGAGGTCTCCTTGAAATTAAAAATCAAGGTATTATAAAGCAAAACTGACACATCGCAATACTGACAATGGCTGCGGTTTCAGCCCGAAGAATATTGGGGTGGAGGGCGATGCGCGTCCATTTTTTTTGCAAGATCAGCTGCATTTCGGTAGGGGAAAACCCTCCCTCGGGGCCAATCAGCAGAGCGCTGGCATTGGGACGGCGGCCCAAATTTCGAAAAGAATGGGAGGCCTCCGGATCCAGGATCATGAGTTCTGCGCCCAAGCGGTCGGCATGTTGACTGAGCGCTTCAAAGTGAATCAGCGGATGCAGGGTTGGCAAAATATTCTGCCCACACTGCTCTGCCGCGCTCACGATAATTTCTTGCCAATGCGCCATTTTCTTGGCCAGCGCTGCCCCCTGAAGTCGCCCTTGCACACGCTCTCCAATCAGTGGTGTAATGCTTGCAACCCCCAGTTCCACTGCTTTTTGAATCACCCAATCCATATTGTCATTGCGGATTAAGCTTTGAATAAGATGCGTTGGATACAGTGCCGGAATGACAGCCCTGCTTCTTTCTCCCAGCTGAAGCGCCACTCGCTTTTTGTCACAGTGAATCACATTTGCCTCTGCCACACCCCCCATCCCATCAAAAAACTGTACCGCATCACCAATGCGAAGGCGTAGCACTCGCACATGCTGCGCTGCCCGCTCGTCTAATTCGACGATGCCGCTGATGGGAATGTGGGGAAGGTGGATTCGTGGCATATTCAACTTATATGTTGAAAATTAAAATCTATTTTGGTAGACTGATCATACGTCATTGTCAGCAACAACTCCAGAATGGATGGAAAGCAGATTTTAAAACTCCTTGAAGTACACGGATGGCAAGTGATTCGCACCAGGGGCAGTCACTACCATCTGTTTCAGGCAGTACTCAGTAAAAATGTGACCATTCCCATTCATGGAAAAAAAGATTTGAGCATTGGAACAATTAAAAGCATCGAGCGTTCGACGGGCGTCAAACTAACAAAGGGGGCATCATGCAAGAATTAACTCTTTCATATCCTGCACAAATTAGGCTAAAGGAAAACGTCTGGACAGTTGCGTTTATTGATTTCGACGCCTTCAGTGAAGGAGATTCTTTGCAAGAAGCCATTTTCAATGCACAAGAGGCGTTGGATGTGACTCTGCTGGGGTTGGTTGATACAAGGCAACCCATCAAAGCGCCTTCACAATGCATGGGGGGTGATATCCACTATATTTCCGCAAGCCCTGAAGTATGCGTGCCCATCTTGCTGTATCAACGCAGAAAAAATGAGGACAAAACCATTGCTGATGTTGCGAGAGCCATGCATGTGTCTCTTCAGCGTTATCATAATATTGAAAGCGGCCGTAATATTACATTGAAAACACTAAAAAATGCTGCTGCAGCCATGGGCGCAACGGTTGAAATAAAGTTTAATTTTCCGAGTGCGCTTGCAGAAGTCTACTCTCAATGTTAAAAATTTTCGGTATACTACGATCATTGATTGAGAAGGAAGTCCTATTCATGTCTATTGCCATTCCCGCCCAGAAAAATGAAATCTGTCAAATCTCTCAAAAAGATTTGCCTTTATCCTGCCCGCCTAAAGACACTGAAGTCTGGAATCAGCATCCTCGCGTGTTTCTTCCGATTGAGTCTGAAGGCGAAGTCGTCTGCCCCTATTGCAGCGCGAAATATATTTTAAAGAAATAAGGAGCCCCCTCGAATGAGTCTCAAAGCCAAAACCAGCACTGCCTTAAGTCTACATAACGGCAACACAACAACGATTTATAGCCTGCCTGCTTTGGCGAAAGAAACAGGCAAAAATCTAAAACGTTTGCCCTACTCCATTCGAATTTTGATTGAAAACTTACTGCGCAATTGCGACGGTCGCAAAGTGAAAGAATCAGACATTATGAATGCTTTGAATTGGGACAGCAAAGCGACCGTTCGGCCTGAAATTCCTTTTATGCCTGCGCGGGTGGTGATGCAGGATTTTACTGGGGTGCCTGCGGTGGTGGATTTGGCTTCCATGCGGGACGCCGTTAAAAAAATGGGGGGCAATCCTGACAAAATCAATCCGCTTGTGGACACGGCCTTGGTCGTCGACCACTCAGTTCAGGTCGATTATTTTGGCGATGCCAATGCTTTGAAAAAGAATATTGAACTTGAGTTTGAACGGAACAGCGAACGGTATCAATTGCTCAAATGGGCCCAAACCGCGTTTCAAGATTTTAGAGTGGTGCCCCCTGGCATGGGGATTATTCACCAAGTCAATTTGGAATATCTCTCTCCTGTTGTCTTGGAGAAAAACGGCGTTTCGTACCCCGACACTTTGGTCGGCACCGATTCCCACACCACCATGATCAATGGCCTGGGCGTAATGGGCTGGGGCGTCGGCGGGATTGAAGCTGAAGCCGTTATGTTGGGGCAGCCCTATTATATGGAATTGCCTGATGTGGTGGGCGTTCGCTTGACTGGCGCATTGCGCACCGGCATGACAGGCACTGACTTGGTGCTGTATGTCACTGAAATGTTACGTAAACAAGGCGTGGTGGGCAAGTTTGTCGAATTCTTTGGTGAAGGCATCTCTTCCTTAAGCCTCCCTGATCGCGCTACGGTGGCCAATATGGCGCCTGAATATGGTGCCACTATGGGCTTTTTCCCCGTTGATGCGGTCACCATGCGTTTTATGAAGCAGTCCAATCGCGGCCAATTTGTCGACCTCATCGAAACCACTTTAAAACACCAAGTTCTCTTTCGTGAAGACGTGACTGAAGAACCTGAATACTCTGTTGTGTTGGAGTTGAATTTAGACACCATTGACTCGACTTTAGCTGGACCCAAACGCCCTCAGGACCGGGTTTCGCTTCGTGATCTCAAAAAATCATTTCAAGAATCCTTGCGCGCTCCTGTAGATAAACGAGGCTTTGCTTTATCAGACGACAAAATCAAGACCCAGGTCAAAGTGGCAGGCCTGAATGAATCCATCAGCCACGGTGCCGTCACCATTGCAGCCATCACGTCTTGCACCAACACCTCCAACCCTTTTGTCATGATCGGCGCAGGGCTGCTCGCACGCAATGCAGTACAAAAAGGCTTGCAGGTCAAACCTTATGTGAAGACCTCTCTCGCACCCGGTTCGCAAGTCGTGAGTGCCTATCTCGAAAAATCAGGCCTAATGCCCTATTTAAATCAATTGCATTTTAATGTGGTGGGGTATGGATGCACCACTTGTATCGGCAACAGCGGCAATTTGCCTGACAATGTCATTGGCGCCATCAAACAAGGAGACTTGGTTGCAGCGGCTGTATTAAGTGGAAACCGCAAGTTCGAAGGGCGGATCAATCCTTATGTCAAAGCGAACTATTTGGCCTCACCGATTCACGTCGTCGCCTTTGCTTTGGCAGGCACCGTCGATTTTGACGCCGATCACGATCCGCTTGGCACAGATCCAACAGGCAAGCCTGTTTATTTGAAAGACATCTGGCCGTCTTCAGAAGAAATTCAAGGCATTATTGAGAGCTTGGTCACCCCTGAAATGTTCGCCCTAAAATATGCCCCCGTCTTCAAGGGGACTGAAATGTGGCAGAAACTGTCTGTGCCCACCGGCCGCTTGTATCAATGGGACAGTGACTCCACCTACATTCAATGCCCGCCTTTTTTTGAGAATTTTGCTCAAGGCAATGATATGAAAGCCGTGGAAAATGCATTGGCCTTGGTCATTGTCGGCGACAGTGTGACGACTGACCATATCTCCCCAGCCGGTTCCATCCCCGCCGATTACCCCGCTGGACAATATTTAAAAGCCCATGGCGTAGCGGTCAAAGACTTCAATTCTTACGGTTCTCGTCGCGGAAACCATGAAGTCATGATGCGCGGCACCTTCGGCAATGTCCGCATCCGCAATGTTCTGGCAGAAGGCAAGGAAGGCAGTTTTACCAAATACTTGCCAAACGGCGAAGTCATGTATATTTATGACGCTGCAATGAAATACAAAGAAGCTGGCATCCCCCTCTACATTTTGGCCGGCAAAGAGTATGGAACCGGTTCCTCTCGCGACTGGGCCGCCAAAGGCACTGCGCTTTTGGGCGTCAAATTTGTCATTGCTGAAAGTTATGAGCGCATCCACCGTAGCAATTTGGTTGGCATGGGCGTTTTGCCCCTGCAATTCAATGCTGGCGAAAATCGTGAAACTTTGGGCCTCCGCGGCGATGAAGCCCTTACAATCAAAGGTCTGGATCAATTGAAGCCTCGCCAAGAAGTGATTGTCGAAGCCAAAACGCTTGCAGGCGCAGTCAAAACTTTCAAAGTCTTGGCTCGCTTAGACAATGAAATCGAAGTCGATTATTTCCGCAACGGTGGTATTTTGCAAACCGTTTTGAAAGAAATTACGAGTATTATATAAACCCTTGGCTCCAGTAATCGGGGGCGATGAGGCATTGGCTGGAACAGGCATTGAAAAAGCGGAAGATCGATAGTGCGTTGTCCGTAAACATTGGGCCACCGATTGCAAGGATGCCTAAAAATGCCAGGAGGCCAAGGCCCAGGGGGAGCCTTTGTATGGCCGGGGAGAGGGCTTGTTGAGTGATCAAGGGCGCGTTTGCAGCGGATAAGCCCATCGTGAGGCCAGCCACCATCATCAGCATCATTTGTCCACCGGGCATTTGCATTAAATCATCGGCTTGCATCATGAGGATGCCAATCAAAAGGCTGCCCAAAATGGCCATTGAAAACAGAGGGTGCTCGCGATCAACGGGCCGAATGCCAAGCATCATTAAAGCAAAGACACAGAGCAAGGCGGGGATGCCCCATTGAGAGGCAATAAACAGTACCATATTGTGAGGATGCGCGGCATAATTTTCGAAAGCATAGGCATAGACTCCAAAGTGCATGGGGCCGACGCCCAGGAAGGGATGTTTCAGCATCAGCGAGGCCGCAATGGACCAGAGTAAGGCGCGGTGATTCAAGTAAGTCAGTGAAAACGCATAATATTCTTTGTGTGTATGGACATACATTAAAAAATACAAGGCAATGCCAAATGCAATCGCCAGCCATTGTGTCGAGAGAAAGCGAATCGATGCTTTGCGATACATCAAAGGAAAGAGAAGGGTAAATAGGAGCGTTTCGTAATAATAAATCCGCGATCCACCCATAAGGCCTCGGGCATAGCAAAAACTTAAAATGAGAAAGGACACAATGCGAGTCAGGGGAGAGTTGGTTTTGAGGCAGGCAAAACAGATCAAAAAAGGGATCGCCATGCATTGTACATCATCATAAAAACGACGATTCATATAGCCTGGGCTCGATAATCGGTTGCTCAAGTCGCTGCCAAATAAATGAGGGTGACTGATGTAGATCACCCAGACTATCAGCGCAATGAAGCTGTTGGCGCCCATGGTGATGATGAGAAAAAATTGAAAGTTTTTGAATGTTGCACCCCGATTGAGTGAAACCAAGCCCGCCACCATCAAGCTTGAGAGGAAAAGGCAATAGAAGCTCATAACTTCTAAAAGGCCATCCATTGGGAAACGTGCATGAAGGCTTGAGGCCACTCCAAGGGAAAATAAAAAAATCAAGAGGATGCGTTGAATCGGTTCAAAATTTTGTAAGATGCCCAATGTCTGTAGGCGAAGGGGTCTGTCTATCAGCATGATCAAAAGGGCCAAGCCAAAAACCCCCCACTCTGTCACTCGCTGTAAATCAAAGCTGTCTTGCCCAATATTGAAGAAAGAATAGAGGGGAGGATTTACAATTAAAAAGATCAAAGCAAGTTGTAAAAGGAGGATTGTTTTGCGCATGGATGCATCGCATCTCAAAATAAGTTGTGCTATGATGCCCCGCATTGCGGTTTTGTATCAAGAAGAAGTATTGAATCATTTTTTTAAAATCCTCATCTCTGGGGTATTTTTTTTGTTATTAAGCGCGTGTGCAATAGAAGGTCAGTCCAAAGCGTCTCCTGATCCTGCTGACCCTTACCAAAACTTTAACCAAGCTGTTTTTAACTTTAATAATGGCTTTTATACGACCTTCGCTGAGCCCATCAACACAGCCTACACCACGATATTTCCCACCTTTGCGCAGACGGGGATTAGTAATGCGTATCAGAATTTGAGCACAGTTCCTGACATGGCCAACGATCTTCTGCAGTGGAACTGGCGCTACTTCATTAAAGACACTCTGCGTCTTGTCTTGAATAGCACTTTGGGCTTCTTTGGCACGATTGATGTGGCCGGCAACGCAGGCATCCCTTCCCATGAACAAGGCTTTGGATACACCTTGGCGAAATGGGGCTATGTGAATTCGAGCTATATCGTTTTGCCTATTTTGGGGCCGAATACAGTGAGTAGCGCTATCAGCTTGTTGCCTGATTACTTCATGAGTCCGATGACCTATGTGAATTCCGGAAACTGGCAATATGGCCTATGGACAATGTACGCGTTGCAAGAAAATGCGCAAGCCATGCCTAAATACCAATTCATCCAAGAAACAGCGATCGACCCTTATGCCGCAATGCGCGATGCGTATCTACAGAATCGGGCTTTTGTCATTGAGCAGATTAACAATGATGGCGTGATGTTCGACAGTACTGCTGATTTGAGTCCCGAAAGTGGAGTGGGTATGAGCCCCGCTTTGGCTGGGATGATGTCTGGGTCATAATGAAAGAGGAAATACACATGTCACAACACGCCAAGCTCATTATTTTAGGTTCAGGTCCCGCAGGCTATGCCGCCGCCGTATACGCTGCGCGTGCCAATTTAAGCCCCATGTTGATTGCCGGGAGAGAAGCGGGAGGTCAATTGATGACCACGACCGATGTCGACAACTGGCCTGGTGATGTTGAAGGTCTGCAAGGCCCAGCTTTGATGGAAAGAATGCAAAAGCATGCTGAGCGTTTCAAGACAACCCTCATTCAAGACCACATCGAAAAAGTCGATTTCAAAGCCCGACCTTTCACATTGACAGGTGCTTCAGAATATACCTGTGATGCCTTGATTATCGCAACAGGTGCTTCGGCTAAATATTTGGGCATCCCGTCTGAAAAAGAATTTATGGGGCGCGGTGTCTCTGGCTGTGCCACGTGCGATGGGTTTTTCTATCGCAATCAGCGTGTTGCGGTGATTGGCGGGGGCAATACTGCCGTGGAAGAAGCCTTGTATCTTGCCAACATTGCGAGCCATGTCACCTTAGTCCATCGACGTGATCGTTTTCGGGCTGAAAAAATAATGCTTGATAAACTCAATGAAAAAGTCAAAGCAGGCAAAATCACTTTGGCATTACATTCCATCCTCGATGAAGTGCTGGGAGATGCTTTTGGCGTTACTGGCATACGACTTCAAAATGTGAACACGAGCACCACGGAAGACATGGCTTTACAAGGTGTGTTTATTGCCATCGGCCATCAGCCCAATACCCAAATTTTTGTAGGTCAACTCGACATGAAAGAGGGTTATATTCAAGTGCAGTCAGGCTCAGCTGGAGCTGCGACAGCAACTTCTGTTCCTGGTGTTTTTGCAGCGGGTGACGTTGCCGACCACGTCTACCGCCAAGCCATTACCTCAGCGGGAACGGGCTGTATGGCGGCTCTCGATGCTGAGCGTTATTTAGATTCGCTTTAAATAGGGC
>CAYGFJ010000057.1:4033-7969 GCA_964349115.1 uncultured Francisellaceae bacterium | reverse complement strand
TCCTTTCATGGCGGGCTCACTGGGGTTGCAATGGCGTGTTTTGTTTTTGCTAAAAAACACAAGCTGGGCTTTTTACAGCTGACAGACTTTATTGCACCGTTTGCGCCGGTGGGCCTGGGTTTGGGGCGACTGGGCAATTTTATCAATGGGGAATTGTGGGGGAGGGTGACGACGTCCCCACTGGGGATGGTCTTCCCTACCGGTGGGCCTTTGCCGCGTTACCCCTCTGAACTTTTTGAATGTACCTTGGAAGGTATTGTGCTGTTTGTTGTGCTGTGGTGTATCTCTTTAAAAGAACGGAAAACGGGGGTGATCTCAGCTTTATTTTTGATTGGGTATGCCTCTGCGCGTTTTTTTGTGGAATTCTTTCGTGAACCTGATCCGCAGCTAGGCTATTTGGCCTGGGGTTGGCTCACCATGGGGCAGATCTTGTGTGTGCCTATGTTTATCTTGGGCGCCTACCTCTTGTGGCGAGGCCATCAAAAGCATGTTTGATCCTTCAAAAATCAAAAAGATTTTGATCTTGGATTTCAGCCGCATTGGCGACACCATCATGCATGACCCCGCTTTTCGCGCGATTAAGCTTCGGTTTCCAAACGCCCGCCTCACGGCTTTGACAGATCAGCCCAATTTTGACGTGCTGCTGCACCATCCTGCTTTCTTCCAAGTCAAAGTGTTTCCGCGGGTGCGAAATCGACACACTTTGTGGGGCTTTCTAAAAATGATGGTGTGGATCAGGCGGCAGCGTTTTGATCTGCTTATCAATTTTTATATGGGAGGGCAGACTGCAACGATTGCACGCTATGCCGGGATTCCCATTCGGGTCAGTTTTGATAAAAAGAAGGCCCTCTGCAAAACTTACAATCGCCTGGTGGCCGCTCCTTCAACGTACAGCAATTGGATGGTGGAAACCCATGCATTGCTTCGGCCTTTGGGGATTGATCCCGCCAGTGTTTGGCCTTGTCCGCGTTATTTTATTCCTGAGGGGATAAAGCTCGATATTGATTTGCCATCGCATTATGCCTGTTACAACCTTGCGACCAGCGACCCTTCCAAATGCTGGGCGGTTGCTGACTATGCAAAATTGGCAGAAGCCTTGTATCGCGACAAAGGCTTGATTCCCGTATTGATTGGCAATCCGGGGCAGGGGGATTTGGCTGATGCGTTTTTTGCAGCGTATCCCAAAGAGGGCCCCTCTGTGCGTTTGCCTGTGCTCCGCTTGTTTGAAGTGGCTGCTGTTTTGAAAGGCGCGATGTTGTTGGTGACCGGGGATACAGGCATTATGCATTTGGCCTTTGCCATTGATGTGCCCACTGTTGCGATTTTCACATTTAAGCGGCCGGAGTATGCGGTGTCAGCCACCACCAATAAGATGGTGGTGTTTCGGGAAGATGTGAGCATTCCGCCTATTATTCCGGGTCAACATTATGGCGTGAAGACCCTGTCTTTGAATGAGGTGCGGGAAGGGGTTGAAAAACTGCTGGTTTTTAATAAAAAAGCACATTAGAATGTGCCGTCTTGAAGAAAAGGAAGTTGTGCTTGCATGAGTGTTAATGAAGTCAGTGTCAATGAAGTGGGTCAACAGTACAATCGGCCTTGGGGTTGGTATAAAACACTTGAAATGGGCCCACACTTTCAAGTAAAGTTGATTCATGTAAATGCGGGAGGCCGTCTCTCTCTTCAAAGCCACGAACATCGTGCAGAACATTGGGTCATCATGGCGGGTTGTGCCAGCGTGACCGTAGATGACAAAAAGCAGGAGTTTAAAAAGAACGACATCGTTTTTATCCCGCAAAAAGCAAAGCATCGGCTTGAAAATTTGACGGACAAAGAGGTAGAACTCATTGAAGTACAAGTGGGTGATTATTTAGGGGAAGATGACATCACGCGCTACGATGATGTTTATGGCCGAGTTTAAAACAAAGTTCAACTTAACTGAAGGATAAGATCTAAATGAAAAAAACTGTAACGCGCAAAGTGATGACCAAACAAGACCTGATTCATCATTTGATTCAAAAATTGCAATATACCCATCGTGATGCTTTTTGCCATGTTGACGCGTTTATTGACAGCTTTACAGAACTTTTAAGTCAAGGCAATCACTTGAAGATGAGTTATTTGGGTGACTTTGTCCTTCAAGACAAAACCCCGCGTCCCGGTCGCAATCCCAAAACCGGCGAAGCCTATGAAATCAGCTCCCGCCGCGTTCTGAAATTTCATCCCGCTGCCAAGCTCAAAAAAATCGTCAAAGAGTTGCCGGCTGATAAGGTTTAGACAAAACCATGCCTGAGTCTATTGATTTTGGTTCCTTGGGGTTTTTGAACGATGCCATTTTATTGTTGAGTCACCTGGAAGCCCGCAATGTCAGATCAGCTTGATGTCAAACCCGCGCATCTTGCTCTCATCAAAGCCATCCTCCACACTCATGTTCCAGAATGCCCCGTGTGGGCCTTCGGCTCTCGCATCACAGGCACCGCAAAACCCTATTCCGACCTCGATCTTGCCATCATCACCAACACGCAACTTCCCTTGAATGTCTGGGCCCATCTTCTCGATGCCTTTTCAGAATCCAATCTCCCCTTTCGCGTTGACCTCGTAGATTGGTCTGCTTTAAGCGATGCCTTCAAAAACATCATTGAGTCTCAGCATTTGGTAATTAATCACACTCCAGCGCCCTAACATTGGGAGTCCATAGAGTCAGTGATTCGCTTTGACCTATTGATGCGTTCATTGACAGCAGAAGAGGGTCAAAGCGTTTTCAGTGGCTGGAATTGAAGGCTACTTGTCATCTGCTGGGGCGGCAGGACCAGAACCACCACCGGCGTCGGCACCACCCAAGGCAACTGCTGTAGCATATACACCAGTAGGTTGGGTGATTTTTGGCATAAAAGATATGCGATTGAGTATCGTTAATATAGGCTCCTTCAGGGTAAGCTTCTCCGGGGTATAGGCAGGATAACTAGAAACTGCGGCATAAAAACTTTTTGTATCAGCAATAATTGTACTCAATAAATCAAGACGTTTGCTTCCTGATTTTCTATATTCCAAAATATTATCAGCTATCCTTTTTGAAAGGGTTTTTACGGATTCTCCTAAGCCCTCAATACCTTTTTCGAGGGCACAGCAGTAATAAAGACGTGTGAGACCTGTATCTGAGATCGGGGTATCTCTCCAGGTCTGTTTGCCATCTCTGGCATCTTTGGCAGCTTGAAGCAGGGTTGTAACAGCAGCGCTAAGCGCTACAAGGGCGGGTTCAGTAGTCGCTATAGCATCTATGGCATTACATAGCGCACCAGGTTTGCGCTTGGCTTCTGTCATAAGGGCTTCAAGAGTTGTCTCGCCACAGAGCACTTTCGTGACCGCTTTGCGGTGTGTGCGAAAAGGGCTTAGGCTGGCTAGGTATTCTTGTAAAGCAGTAATTGCTCTTTGGGCAAGATCTGGGGGCGTTGCTGCTGCTGCGGCCATGATATTCTCCTTGGGTTGGTAAAAGTTTTTATTAAGTCTAAGTGTTTAAGATACAGAAAAATATATTTTTTGTCAATCGGGTGAGGGCTGGAATTTTTTTTGAGGGGCGGTGGATTGTTGTGTGATAGAGAGGGTTCCAGTAAAATGGCGGGACTTTAATGGATGGGTGTGAGCATGTTTGCAAAATTGATGGCAGGGAAGGCTTTGTTTGTGTATGGGCTGTTTCTCGTGATATTTGGGATGGGGGTTGCGCTTTACTTTCAGTTTTTTAGTGGCTTGGAACCCTGTTCCCTCTGCATTTTTCAACGGCTGGCTTATATTGCTTATGGTCTGATTGCACTGGTTGCGATTATTCAAAATCCGGATGGATGGGGGGCGCGGATTTATGCGTTTTTACAATTGCCGGTGATTGTGATTGGGATGAGCATTGCTTTACGGCAGGTGTGGATTCAAAATTTGCCGACGGATCAA
>CAYGFJ010000057.1:515-4023 GCA_964349115.1 uncultured Francisellaceae bacterium | reverse complement strand
TTCGCTGCAACGGGTGGTGCAGATTGTCTGGGCGGGGTCGAGCGACTGCTCGGTGGTCAATTGGCGGTTTTTGGATTTAAGCATGGCCACTTGGTCCGCGATTTTGTTTGGGGTACTGTTTGTGCTTGCCATTTTCACTTTATTAAAAAGTTATCGAGGAAAAACAAGGCAGAGCTAGACATTTCAGGCTGGTTCACTAAAAGTACTGTTGCAATAATACTCCCGCTGGGGTAAGATGTCTTTTGATCAAGTTTCTTGGTCAAATTCACTTAACCAATGGGAGAAAAAAATGCCGTACTATGTACAAATTGAAACAGAAACCTATGGCGCGCTCACCGCAAGTTGCGGAACAAAAGAAGTGTCGGACAGGCTTTCTAATACCAACAGCGATGTTGCGGGACAAGACTTTGCTTATGTTTACAGCTTTGATCTTGATATCGCCCAGCCTCACAATGAGCATGGCGCGGGGACTGTTTCCTCGGCACCGGCTTTGCACACTGTGACGTTTACCGTTCCTGACTACGAACCCATTATCGCAGGCGCATTGAATGTGTTGGCCGGTCAAGATCGTATTAAGACTTTGACTTTTAATCTTTGCTCCGTTCAGCAAGGCAATAGCAAACTCTTGGCCCAATACGTCATGAAAGACGGGATGATGGTTGACTTTGAACATGTCATTGATGACCAACGTTCCCCCGATGCACAAAAACAAAGAGGCCATGTCAATTTGAGCTTCAAGTTCCAAGAAGTGGACGTGACCAACAAGATCACCAACACCCAAGGTGCGATCAAAACGGTTCAAAGCTAACATGTCTGTCATCAGCTACGCCTTATCCCATCAGGGGCATTTTCGCGCAAGAAACGAAGATGCTTACTTAGCTCAAGATGAGTTGGGTGTGTATGTCGTAGCGGATGGCATTGGTAGTTTTGAAGACAGTGAATGGGCCTCTGACATTGTGGTCAAGCCCTTTCATTTATCAAAAGAACGTTGTCCCCAATTTATCGACCGGTTTTATCGCGTCGAACAAGAATTTATACGTCGGCATCATATTTTGTTTCAGGAGTCCCGCCGTCAACACAAAACAGCAGGGGCCACCTTGGCCGCTGTGGTGTTGGGCCAGAAAGAAGTGGGCATAGTGTGGGCCGGCGACAGTCGGGTGTATCTGTATCGACCTTCCGCCCATTCCTTCACGCAGCTCACAGAAGACCACGCCGAAGGCAAAGCCATCACGCGTGCAATGGGGGTGGAAGCGCAGATAGAGTTGGCCAAAAAGACAATCTCGCTACAAGGCGATGAGGTTTTTCTGTTGTGTACAGATGGCCTGTATAAAAAGTTGATGCAGACTGAAATCCAATTTATTTTAAGTCATTTTTCCCCCGCTGAGGCCTGTTCCAAACTGATTGGCTTGGCCCTCGAACGCGCAACCAAAGACAATATGACGGTGTTGATATGTGCATTGAAGACTTGATTAATTTTGAAGAGCCTCGCTTGCTGAACGCGCCTTTTCGCTTGGGCAATATTGTCGGCGCAGGCGGCATGGGCATTGTTTATGAACTTTTGGATGAAGAAGATCTTTTGGTCAAGCTGGTTCATCCTGGTTTGTTTGATCAGGAAGCGGGAGAAATCCAATTAAAACACGAAGCCGAAATTGAAATGGCCCTGGCCGGCACCCCGCACATTGTCGAAACCTTATCCTACGCCGTTGGCCCCACGGGTCGTGGGTATAAAATCATGAAGCGCATGTCGGGTGAGGCCCTCAAGGTGACAGAACCCAAAACCATTGCAGCAGCCCCTTCCTTGATGCAACAACTTTTTAGTGTTGTGAGCAGTCTTCATCAAGAAGGCGTGATTCACGGCGACATCAAGCCCAGCAATGTCCAGGTCGACTCCACAGGGCAAATTATTTTATTTGATTTTGGCCTGAGTCGCAGACTCAATGAGAGTTCTCTTAAAGTGCCTACAAGCTATATCGCGCATACCCCTTATTACTCAAGCCCTAATGTCTTGTCAGGTCAAATCCCCATGATGGAAGATGACCTCTACAGTATTGAGCAGATTTATAAAAAATTGAGGTTTTAACAATACTCGTGTTAAGATGCGGCGATCAAAATCAAGGAAGGATGCCCCATGGATCTTGCACAGAACGTCGAGCAATTTGTGCGTTCACAGCTCGGTGATTTTCAGCCGAAACTTGCGTTTATTTTGGGTTCTGGATTGGGGCATTTGATTGATGAAATGAAAGTAGTGACCCGCATTCCTTACACCCAATGCGAAGGATTTTTTAGCAGCACTGTGGTCGGCCACAAAGGGGAGTTTGTATTTGGTCATTTGGAAGGTGTCCCGGTTGCATGTATGAATGGGCGCGTTCATTTATACGAAGGAGCCAGTCGTGAGCAATTGTGTGCGCCGATTCGGCTGATGCGTCGTCTGGGCTGTGAGACCTTGCTGCTCACCAATGCTACGGGATGTCTGGGCCCACACTTGTCACCAGGCTCGCTGGTTTTGATTAAAGATCAGATCAATATGAGCGGGGTTAATGTTTTGGTGGGTGAGAATGCGGCCCTCTATGGCCCTCGCTTTCAAGGCATGGAAAATGCCTATGATGCGGATTTACGAAAGCTGTTTCAACAATCTGCCCAAACGCTGAAGATTGAAGTTCAAGAAGGCACTTACATCGGTGTGATGGGGCCCTCCTATGAAACCCCTGCGGAAATCCGGTTTTTTGGGTCCATGGGCGGCGACATTGTCGGGATGTCTACTGTGAATGAAGTCATTGCAGCACGTCACTGTGGGCTCAAAGTGGTGGGTCTGTCTTTGGTCAGTAATTATGGTGCCGGCTTATCTGAAACGCGTGTTAATCATGAAGAAGTGGTCACAGTTGCGAATCAAGCAGGCGGCAAAATGTCTTCCCTGATTCGTTTTGTTTTGAATCATCATAAAAAGGAGTTGATTGCATGAACACTCGTAAAGCCCGTCCCGCTCGGCCTTTTATTGGCTTGTTTAGCCTGGTCTTATTGATCACAGTCTCGATTGACAGTGTGAGAAATTTGCCCTCGACGGCTTTGTTTGGGCCCTCCCTCATCTTTTTGTATTTGGTGTCTTCGCTATTTATGCTGATTCCAGGCTCGATCGCTGCAGCAGAATTTGCCTATGCCTGGCCCAAAAAGGGCGGGATTTACCAATGGGTGTCTTTGGGGCTGGGTAAAAAAGTAGGCTTCTTTGCTGTCTGGGGTCAGTGGGTCAATACTTTGGTTTGGTTTCCGACGATTTTGTCTTTTGTGGCGGGGTCGATTGCCTATATTTTCTTTCCAAAATGGGCGGCCAATCAAGACTATATTGTCATTGCCACTTTGATTTGCTTTTGGCTGCTGACTGCTTTGGCTCTGTTGGGCTTTCAGGTGACGGCGCGGTTTGCGACTTTTTGTTCGCTGTTCGGGTTGATTTTGCCGATGGCGTTTATCATTGGGCTTGCCATCGTCTGGCTCTGCACCCACCATCCTTTGCAAG
>CAYGFJ010000057.1:0-505 GCA_964349115.1 uncultured Francisellaceae bacterium | reverse complement strand
CAATTTACCAGGCAAACCATGATCCCCAGCTTTCATTCGATGAATGATTGGTTTTCTCTCATTGTCATCATGACCAGCTTTGAAGGCTTTGAACTGGTGGCCGTCCACATGGCCAGTGTTAAAAACCCCAAGAAAAACTATCCCCGTGCCATGTTTGCTGCAGTGGTTATTATTTTAATTACCATGGTGATGGGTGCCTTGGCCATTGCCATCATCATCCCCAGCAACAGCATTGTCTTCGTCGAAGGGGTGGCCCAGGCGTTTGGTGGGTTTTTGGATGCCTATCACATGCATGCGCTTTTGCCGGTCATGGTGATTTTGATGACTTTTGGCAATC
The DNA here is from genome assembly GCA_964349115.1 of uncultured Francisellaceae bacterium. Lineage (GTDB taxonomy): Bacteria > Pseudomonadota > Gammaproteobacteria > Francisellales > CACEW01 > JAJZUD01. The sequence continues at coordinate 168 of CAYGFJ010000057.1, read as the reverse complement.
TGGGTGAAATGATCAACTGGTTGTCTGCCCCAGCGCGCGGTTTGTTTCAATCGTCTGAAGACCATTTTCTTCCCCCTCGTTTGCACAAGCAAAATCGCTTTGGGGCGGAGAAGAATCTGCTGCTCTTGCAGGCGGATCTCTTCGCCCAGCGTGAGCAGGTCGCGGCGG
>CAYGFJ010000056.1:0-8035 GCA_964349115.1 uncultured Francisellaceae bacterium | reverse complement strand
GTAATCTGATCCGTGCTGTCAATCAGCGCTTGAATGACTTCGGTCTTGTCCACCAAAGTGGCATTGGCTTCAATCAAGCCTTCAAAGTCACTCTGCCCAATCGCAAACTGTGGCCCTGCGGCAAAATTGTCTTTTTGATAAATCAATGCGGGCATCAGTAAAAGTCCATGATTAAAGTGGCTTCACATTGTAGCGAAGGGTGTTTTTAAAAGCAATGAACGCTGAGAGAAGATGCTTAAATATTGGCACTTTCACTTGGCAATTCATCCAAATGAGACACTTGAAAATAGGGCCCTGCATTCAAGGGGATCAAGGAGGGGTCTTCTGGATAATGGGTGAGTAGTGGCAATAAGACAGAGCCGCCAATGATTGAGCGAGTTTGTCTATCGGGAGGTGAAAAAGCCCAGATGTCTTGATACACCAACACCATTGTTTTGCCTGGTTCTTGTGGATTTTCACCATTGCCTACAAACATAAAAACATGCTTGCCAATGTAGATAATCGTGAAAAAGGGATGGCCATTTTGGCTGAGATATAATAGACGTTGCTCGGGTGTTTTTTGGCTTAAGTCAATCATCTTTCCCTGAGTCACTTGAGCCGCTGAATGGCGGGGCAACCAGATGCCAAAAGGCAGATAAAAGCTCTGGAGCTCAGAGGAACAGTCATTATTAAAATAAAGATTGCCCCAGCCATAAGGGCGGCCTAACAATTGATTGAGCAGTAAGAGGGCGTTTTGCTGAGTGGGGCGCATGGGCATCAGCACGGCTTCTTTTGGGCTCAACACTGCCCTTACATATTTGGCTTGATGCCAGGCATTCATGATGGGGATCATCACCACCAAGCCTTGTGAGCTGAGGAAAGACAGGGGATATAGACTGCCAATATAAGCTGAAAAACGAAAATTGCCGCGTTGATCAATCATGGGGGTGGTTTCGTGCGTGATGGCGACCAAGTGTTTTCTCGCCGCCACTTGCCAGGCTTTAATAAAGCGAGGAGATGCCGGGGCAACACCCGTGCTGTCCACCCAGCCAATAAAAGAAGCAGTGGAAACCAAATCAAAAGCATGGTCTTTTGTTTGGCCCACAATATAAAGAGGCGTCCCTGCCCAAATCGCTGAAATTTGCAAATTATCAAAAGGATAGCCTTCCCCAGGCCTAGCGTGTCTGTAAAAGCTGGGGTCGATGGTGGGCAAGATGCGTGCTTGTAAATTGGTGATGGCAATGGCGCGTTGCTTGGCGTGATACATCAAGGGAGGCGCAAATTGCTGAAGCTGCATATTGTCTTGAATGGCCTTAATCCAGCCATCTGAATAAGGACGAAAGTTTTCGCCATATTGCACTGCATCAGGAAGGGTTGCAGCAGTGTTAGTAAATTTGGCAATTTCATGATATTCATTGCCAAGAATATCATTGGGGGGAGATTGCGTGAGCATGGGCTGAATATAGTGCTTGCTCCAAGCAGACAAACCCATATCGTCAGAGGCATAAAGATGTTGGTACAAAATCTGCATTTTTTCTTTTTGAAGGGCTGGGCTCAAAAGCAGTTGATTGGCCTGTGTAGGGTCAGTATGAATCCAATGCTCCAGGTTTTGATCATAATTTTGAATGGGAAAAAGTCCATAGAGGCCCGTTGCACTACAAATCGTCAAGTTGATCAACAAAACCAAAAGCGCAATGAGAGTTATTTTTTTCATCTTAAGCCTTAATTTAACATAATATACATTATACGAAACAGGTAAGCTGGCGAAGCGTCTTATAGTCTGTTGAAGTCAGCCAACTGCTGAAACAAAGCATGGATATGCCCTAGCAAATTCTGCCGATTGGCTTTTAATTCTGGGTTTGGGTCGTTGACCATGACCTTGTCAAAAAAATCTGCGATGGGGCTTTCAAAAGCCAAAAATCTCAAAGGTAATAACTTTGACCAATGCTGCTCGACAGCGTTTTGATAACATGACCACAATGCATGTTCTGCACTGCCGAATAGATCTGTATTAACAAGGCCCAGCGCTTGCTTGGGATCTAAGACATTGGCAACACGTTTCACGAGATCTACCAAGACTTTGCCTTCGTCCGTTTTGATCAGCATGGCAAAAGCTTCTGCTTTTTCAAAAGTGTCAGTAAAAGAAAAAGGCTGATCAGAAATGCGATTGATGATGGCATTTAAAACTGAAGCGCTCATGCCTTTTTCATCACGACACCATACGACAAAGCGCTCTTTCAAAAAGGACTGCAGTTTTTGCATTGTTTCCACTTCGTCACGCAGGGTGTGGCCTTGTTCACGATACACATCAAAAGTGTGCTTGAGCCAGGCATCAAGGTCTAAATGCATCTTGCGATCAATCTCAATGGCAATCATCCCCAAAGCTTGACGCCGAAGGGCGTAAGGGTCGCCACTGCTGCTGGGCTCTTTGCCGATGGCAAACAGGCCGACCAGAGTGTCTATTTTATCCGCCAAGGCTAAAAGCGCACCGATTTCATTCCGAGGCAAATCGCCGCCTCGACCCTTGGGTTTGTAATGGTCTGCGATGGCAATACCAACTATTTCACTTTTGCCTTGGGCCATTGCATAGTGATGACCCATATAACCTTGCAATTCAGGAAACTCTTGGACCATTTGCGTGACCAAGTCAGTTTTGCAGAGGGTTGCAGCTTGCGCTGCCAGCGCTGGATTTCCGCCCTCGCAGGAATGACAGAGAAGGTCTGGCGCAGTCTCACATAAATAATGGACTTCTTTTTTTAAGCGCTCTGTTTTGTCAAACAAGCTGCCCAAGCCCTGCTGAAAGGTGATTTTCTTCAGGGCTTCAAGATGATTTTCCAGTGGAATTTTCAGGTCTTCGTCATAAAAAAACTTTGCATCAGACAAACGGGCGCGGACGACTTTTTCATTGCCGTGAATCACAGAGGCTGGGTTTTTGCTGTCGATGTTTGTGACAGCGATGAAATGGTTTTGTAGGGCGCCGGCTTGATCGACAATGGGAAAGACGCGCTGATTGGCTTCCATGGTGCTGATTAAGACGGCTTGGGGGACGCTTAAAAATTCTTTTTCGAAATGACACAGCAAGGGCACCGGCCATTCGACGAGGTTGATGACTTCTTCGAGCGTTCCAAATTGGGCTTCCGTTCGGGTGGGCAGCAAGGCTTTTGTTTTTGAGAGAATCGTCGCGCGACGTTCGTCAGGATCCGCCATGACATGGGCCGCTCGCAAAGCATCGAGATACACTGAGGGATGCTTTAAAGACACCGTGTCAGGATGATGGAAACGATGACCGTTAGTGACCCGACCTGCTGCTCGGCCAAACAAATTCATGGGCACAAGCTCATTGCCTAACAAGGCAACGACCCACTGAACAGGACGCAAAAAGCCGATGTCTCGCTTGCCCCAACGCATGGTTTTTTTGAGGGGCATGGTTTTAACGGCGTCTTCCAGGATTTTGGGCAAAATGCTTTTCACAGCAAGCGCTGGCTGACTGATGTTCACAGCCAACCAAGGCCCTTTGTCGGTGGGTACTTCAAACAGCTCTTCTTGCGTTGCGCCACAAGATTTTAAAAAACCTTCTAAGGCTTTGGTCGGGGCGCCCTCTGTATCAAAGGCCACCGCTTTGGCTGGGCCGCGACGCTCCAACATTAAGGCCTTAGTTTCGGTTTGCAGATCTTTGATCAACAAGGCCAGACGCCGAGGCGTGTAATACACCTTCGTTTCCCCACACTGCAGTTTGGCAGCTTGCAAGGCTTTTTTAACACTGTCTTCCAGATGTTTGGCCATGGAGGCAAGCGCTGCCGCTGGCAGCTCCTCACAGCCGAGTTCAAATAAGAAATCTTGCTGGTTCATGCCTTTTCCCCCTTCAGCATTGGAAACCCAAGGGCTTTGCGTGATTCATAATACGCCGCGGCTACATTCATAAATAAACTGCGGATGCGCAAGATAAAACGCTGACGCTCTGAGACTGAAATGGCTTGGCGGGCATCGAGTAAATTGAAGAGGTGATTAGATTTTATGGCCATTTCATAGGCGGGCAAAGCAAGTTTTAAGTCCATCAAGCGATGACTTTCTGATTCATAAAAATCGAAAAGCTCGAAGAGTTTCGGGATGGGTGCCTCTTCAAAATTATAGCGAGACATCTCAACTTCGTTCTGAGAAAAGACATCGCCATAGCTGACGGGGCCCGCTGGGCCGTGATGCCAGACAAAATCAAAGAAGGAGTCCTTGCCCAAGAGATTCATCGCAAGGCGCTCTAAGCCATAAGTAATTTCAGCAGTAACGGGTTTACACTCCAGTCCGCCCACTTGTTGAAAATAGGTAAACTGCGTGACCTCCATGCCATTTAACCAAACTTCCCAGCCGAGGCCCCAGGCGCCGACAGTCGGTGACTCCCAATTGTCTTCGACAAAACGAATGTCATCGACCAGGGGGTCCAGGCCCAAAGCCTGTAAGGACTCAAGGTACAAATCTTGAATATTGTCCGGGGAAGGCTTCATCATCACTTGAAATTGATAATAATGCTGAGTGCGATTGGGGTTTTGTCCATAGCGCCCATCTTTAGGACGACGACAGGGCTGAACATACGCAGCACTCCAAGGTTCAGGCCCCAAGGCACGGAGAAATGTAGCGGGATGGTAAGTGCCTGCCCCCATTTCAATGTCATAAGGCTGGACAATAATACAGCCCTGGGCAGACCAAAAAGTTTGAAGACGTAAAATGATGTCTTGGAAAGTCATGAGCTGTATCAAGCGTACGAAAACCAGAAGTGTAGCAAAAAAAAACCCCTCAAAGCGAGGGGTTTCTTACAAGAGATCGCAAAAGCGATCACTCAATTACAACATTCCGTAGAATGCCAATTTTTTGCGAAAAGTGCCACGATTGATCCCCAACATCATAGCCGCTTGACTTTGATTGTTGTTGGTAAAACGCATCACTGAGAGAAGCAAAGGATATTCTACTTCTGTCAAGACCAAGTTATACACATGCTCAGGTTTTTCACCTTTTAAGCTATCAAAGTACTCATTCAAAGCAACACCAACCACTTCTTTCAGGATGGGTTTCTTGACTTTTCCACTGGGTTTTACATAGTGCATTGTTGCAGGCATTTCGACTCTCCTCTTTTAGTTAATATATGCAGAAAATCATTGACTAATTTTTACTGCTCTCTAATTGTACTTGACGTTCAGATAGAAAACAAGGGGGTGACAAGAAAAAAATTTCGAGGTACATTAGGCCCTTCTAAAACCTTAAAGAAAAAATCATGCAAGACTTGTTTGTTGGCGTGGATGGTGGTGGAACTAGAACAAAGGCCATCCTCCAAGATGAGAAAGGAGCGACCCTGGGTTCTGGTCAAGCGGGTCCTGGAAATATCAAAACCTCTGTGATGGGCAGCTGGCAATCGGTTCGCTTCGCTATTAATGATGCCTTGCATAAAGCCAATATTCATGATTTAAAAAACTATCGCCTCCACGTCGGTCTTGGTATGGCTGGCAGTACAGAAGTCCCTGCTGCACGAACTGCTTTTTTAAATGTCCCCCACCCCTATCACACTTTGCTTTTAAATACTGACGCCTATGTTGCCTGCCTTGGTGTGCATGGTGGAAATGATGGTGCTATTATTATTATCGGAACGGGTGTTATTGGTTATCAAATTGAAAAAGGCCTCACCCGCCGTGTGTCTGGATATGGATTTCCACACTCTGATGAAGGAGGCGGCGCTTGGCTTGGCATGGAGCTCGCACGTGCGACCTTCCAAGCCTATGATGGCCGACAAGCTTGGACCCCTTTATTAAAACGTGTTTTTGAGCGTTTTCAAAAAGAAATTTACCAATTTTCCACTTTTGCTAACCAAGCAAAACCTGCAGACTTTGGTGATCTTGCACCCATGTTGATCGAAGCCTTAAATGACAATGATCCTTTTGCCACTCGTCAAATCAAATTAGCAGCTACAGAAATTGACTCCGTCTGGGATGCCATGAAAAGCAAAACGACCCAACCCTTGCCATGCTGCCTTCTCGGAGGCTTGGCACCCTTTATACAGCCCCATGTTTCGCATCGCTTACGGGCTCAGCTTGTTCCCAGAAAGTTCGATGCCACCGTAGGGGCTGTCATGATGCTGAAAAAACACATGAGCTCCACCTAAGCAATGCGCATTAAAGCAGCCCATGTTTTTATTGCAGATCGCTTTGTGCAAAATCAAGCGCTTATCATAGACCAGGGCCTTATTCAAAGCGTTGCCCCCGCTGAGCCACACGCACACTTTGATCTCACACTCAACGAAGACTGCTATCTTCTCCCTGGGATGATTGATCTTCATATTCACGGCGCCAATGGTGCAGATGTCATGGACGCAACCCCTGAGGCACTTGCAACCATTAGCCAAGCCCTCGCACGGGATGGTGTCACTGGATTTTTGGCAACCACAATGACAGCATCCCAAGAAAAAATAGAAGCTGCTCTCAACAATGTCTGTCGCTTTGAGAATGACCCCAGATCAAAGGAAGGCGCCGAAATTTTGGGCTTGCATCTGGAAGGCCCTTTTTTAAGTGAAGCTTTTGTCGGTGCACAATCTGCTGAGCATCTAAAAATGCCAGATCCAGAGCTCCTCATACAGTGGCAAACACTGGCGCAAGGTAAAATTAAAATCCTGACCCTTGCCCCTGAATTACACAAAGCCACTGAATTAATTCACACTGCACTCACCCAGAACATCATTCCATCCATTGGACATGCAGCGGCCACTTACGAAGAAACGCTACAAGCAATTGAGTCTGGTGCTTGTTATGCCACCCATTTATTTAATGCGATGAGCGGCCTCCATCATCGCAATCCTGGTGCTGCGCTTGCACTGTTGGAAGATGACCGCGTCACTGCTGAATTGATTTTAGATGGACTGCATCTGGCCCCGTCTATTGTCCGCTTGGCCTTAAAATGCAAAGGACTGGAACGTCTGGTCTTTGTCACCGACGCGATGCGTGCTAAATGCCTTAAAAATGGCGAATATGATCTGGGCGGACAGACTGTGATCTTAAAAAACGACGCCGCACGCTTGAAATCAAATGGCGCTCTGGCGGGCAGTGTATTGTCTTTGAACCAAGCACTAAAAAATGCGTGTGATTATACAGGGCTGGAACTTGCACGCTTTGTCCCTTCTGTCACCTCAACGCCAGCACGCATTTTAGGGCTAAGTGAAAAAATAGGGAATATCGCGCTTTACAAACACGCAAATTTCGCGATACTAAACAAACACTTTGAAGTGCAATACACTTTGCGTGAGGGCCGGGTTATTTATGACTCGCACTTATAAAATACACTAAGGATGGTTCATCATGATTAAACAACCCAAACCCTTTTATATGATTTTCTTTGTCGAAATGTGGGAACGCTTTGGATTTTATGGCATGCAGGCCATCATGACGGTCTATCTTGTACAAAAAATGGGATTTTCAGATGCTCAGTCCTTTAATGTGTGGAGTGCGTTTAGTGCCTTGATTTATGCAGTGATTGCCATTGGCGGTTATGTAGGGGACAAAATTTTGGGCACCAAGCGCACCATGCTCTTGGGGGCTGTTTTTTTGGCCGCGGGATATTCTATTGTAGGCATGGCAAGTACGCAGGCTATGTATTTTGGGATGGGCTTAATTGTTGCGGGAAATTGCTTTTTCAAAGCCAATCCATCCAGCCTTTTATCCAAATGCTATGAAGAAAACGACCCTCGTCTTGATGGCGCCTTCACCTTATATTATATGGCGATCAACATCGGTTCTTTCTTCAGTATGGTGTTAAGCCCCATCGTGGCCAGTCATTACGGCTGGCAAGCTGGCTTTACCATGTCTTCAGTGGGCCTGGTTGCCGGGGTCATCAATTATTATTTTTTCCATAAAACAGTGAAAAAAATTGATTCTGAGCCGGGTTTATGCCCCATGAATTTCGGCAAATTTTTGCTGGTGATTTTGGGAGGCATAGTGCTTGCAGGGGTGACCAGCTGTGTTCTCCGCCACATCATCATTGCGCATATTGCACTTACAGTTGTGGGTCTGACGATTCTCTTCTTTTT
>CAYGFJ010000055.1:0-8075 GCA_964349115.1 uncultured Francisellaceae bacterium | reverse complement strand
GTCTAATAATTCCCAAGCCCGCTAAGCCACCAAGAAAGGCAAAGATACCCAAACCTATTACCACGATCCCAGAAGACTGATAAAAGATCGGGGCAAATTTGCTGTTGGCAAATTTATACGAACTGAATGAAATTAATAGCAGCATGGGTAAAGTTCCTAATGAGAACATCAACATAATTATACCACCTTGGAGCCAATTTCCGCTGGCCAACGAGGCAATTTGCATGGATTGAGTAAAACCACAGGGAAGAAAAAAAGTAGCGATACCTGTGATCAAAGGAGCCCAAAAGCCCTGCTCTATTTTTGATATTTTTTGGAAAAAGCCATTTGGCAAGGTGAGTTGTAGCCTTTTGGTGAAGTCGAAAATCCCAAGCAGATTAGCACCTAAAATAACCATTACCAGAGCCGCAAATAGACCAAGTATCGCGGTTATGGTGTGGTTGATTGAAATTGCATTACCAAGCAGGCCAAGGAGAGCACCGAGTATCGCGAACCCCACAACTCTGCCTGTATGAAAAAGGGCAAATGGTCTAAATGTTGATACATCTTGAGAGATTTTTGCTGACAGGGAGAGAATCAATCCTCCAACCACGGCGAGACAAGTTGAAATTGAGGCCACCATACCGATAAAGAGAGCCGTCCAAGGGGTGAGCCCTCCTTCAAAGCCAAAATTTATTATCCCTGATTTTTGTAGCAAGAAAAATAGAAATAAAACCGCCATTCCAATCGGTAGTGCCACTGACAGATTTTTGAAATCTTTTTGATGGTTTTTCTTCTTAACAGAAAGGGTGTATTTATGAGCTGAAAGTAGAGGGTTTAATAAACCGACCAGTTGCTCGGTGGAATCAATGTTATTGGCATCAATTTCAATCGTTTGGCTGTGTAAGTCGACTTTAACTCCTGTTATTTCCTCATGTTCAATCAATGTTTCCTCAATGAGGATTTTGCATGAGCTACAGTGCGTTCCCTGTACATAAAGTGAGTGTTTTTTCATAGTTGTTTCAAAAATATATTACGGGGTACCACCCATTTTTTTATTCCAGATACTAATACCATTCGGCATTTCCCCGACCTTTAAACGAGCTACTTCTTTATTTGTTGCTGTATCTATGATTGAAACATCCTTACTTAGAAGATTTGTCACATAAACAAACTTTCCAGCTTTGTCCACGACAACGCCATGTGGGGCGTCTCCAGCAGGAATAATCTGGTCAACTTTTCTTCGGTTAATATCAATGCGATAAACTGTATTTCCAGTTGGTTGTTCAAAATAGTATCCCTGATTTACAGCATACAAGTAATTTGAATCAGGAGTAGCATAAAGCTGTACTGAGCCTTTCGCATCTTCAGGAAGGTTGATATAACCTTGCTCATCTGTCTTTGTATTGATCCAAGCGACCTTTTTTGTTTCGTACACCGATCCAAAGATGTAATTGCCGTCTGGGGTAACAGCAGTTTGAATCACTGAGCCAGATAGCGGGTATTTTTTTATCGAATCGTTTTGAAGATTAACTTCAGCAATTGCTTTTCCGCCAATCAGGGCAATGTATAATTTTGAATCATCAGTAGAGAGGCGTAGCCCATGGGGAGCGCTGCCTTCGTCAAGAGAAATGGTTCTCATGATCTTTTGATTTGTCAGATCAATAATATAAATTTTACTTTTCTCTTGAGATGCTGTGTAAGCCAAAGTGCCTTCAGCATTAACAACAACATGTGCCAGATGTGAATCAATCTCGATTGGCAATGAGCTAGTAATCGTATCGGTAATCGGATCGATGATAAAAATCTTATCAAATAATCCGTCTGATATGTCTTCTTCTTTTTCTGATGCGTTTTCACCCATAACACCACGCTCGACATTCGCTGTCACGAGTACAACTTTTCCATTCGGGGCAACCTGAACATTGTGTGTCGTATATTTTACAAATTTATTGTTTTGAACTTCGGATAAATCAATTGATTTGATCATTTTTCTGCTCTTCGTATCGATAACGCCAACTCGTCCTTCTTCCTCTATGGCGACATAAACTTTTTCTTCATGGGTTTGACTGGAAAGATTATTGTCCTGAAAACTCAGAACAATTGCACCGATTATGAAGGGTGATAGGGCAATGCCTATTGCTGCAATTAATGATAATTTCTTCATAAATTTAATAAATTAATTCTATAATTTTTTGACTTTTAAGCGTAGAGAATTCCCAACCACGGAAACGCTGGACATAGCCATGGCAAACCCTGCAAAAACAGGGGAAAGAAGCCATCCAAACAGTGGAAAAAATACGCCGCTTGCTAAAGGGATACCAACGATGTTGTAGATGAATGCCCAAAAGAGATTCTGTTTGATTCCACGCATGGTGAATTTTGACAGGCGGACGGCTTTTACCAGCTTGGAAATATCACCATGGAGCAGTGTGATTCCAGCACTCTCGATTGCTACGTCAGTTCCAGTGGCCATTGCAATACCAACATCGGCTTGAGCCAAAGCGGGAGCATCATTAACCCCGTCCCCAGCCATGGCGACTACTTGTCCTTTTTTTTGTAGCTCAGTAATTTTTGCGAGTTTATCGGCAGGCAAGACTTCTGCTACCACTTCATCAATGCCAACCTGATCCGCAATGTAACGTGCTGTGTTCTTATTATCACCAGTTAGCATCACTATTTTAATTCCAAGCTTATGAAGATTTTTTACTGCTTCAATGGCTTCAGGCTTAATTGCATCTGCTACCATAAATATCCCCAGGAGCTTCTTTTTTGTTGCGAGTAGGACTGGAGTTTTACCTTGCATGGTTTCTTTGGTGATTGATTCGACATCAAAACCTATTTTGAGATCACTGATCAGCTTTGTATTGCCAGCGTAATATTCTGTGTCTCCAATTATGCCCTTGATACCTTTACCTTTGATCGCCTCAAAGTCAGCAACATTCGAGATTTTAATCTTTCTCTCATTAGCTGAAGAAACAATGGCATGGGCGATAGGATGCTCAGATTTATTTTCTAGTCCTGCTAATATCGAAATAATTTCATTTTCAGATGTGCCCGAAAGATTGTTGATGGAGACCAGTTCAGGCTTTCCTCGTGTAAGCGTACCAGTCTTATCAACGACAATAGTGTTAACTTTGTGTAATTTCTCTAGGGTAGCAGCATCTTTTACAAGAATCCCTTCACGCGCACCTTTTCCTACTCCCACAATGATTGCGGTAGGAGTAGCTAGCCCCAAGGCGCATGGACAAGCAATCACCAGTATCCCCACGAAAGAAACTAAACCATAAGAAAGCGCCTGTGAAAAACCTAGGTACTGCGTACCAACAAGTAACCAAGCATCCAAAGCAAGCACAGCCAAGACCAAAACTATCGGCACAAAGACTGATGAAATTTTATCAGCCAGAGCTTGAATGGGTGCTTTACTGCCTTGAGCCTCTTCAACCATTTTGATGATTTGAGCAAGTAAGGTTTCTGATCCGACCTTCGTTGCTTTAAAAGTAAATACTCCTGAAGTATTGATAGTTCCAGCCACAACAGAATCACCAGATTCTTTCTTCACTGGCATAGGTTCACCCGTCACCATTGACTCATCCACAAATGAAGAGCCTTCAACCAAGACACCGTCTACAGGAATTTTTCCCGCAGGTTTTACTACAATAATCTCACCATGAGTGACTTGATCTATTGGGATTTCTACTTCTTTACCATTTCTAATAACCAGAGCAGTCTTTGCCTGAAGATTTAAAAGTTTCTCAATAGCATCACCTGTTTTTAATTTAGATTTTGCTTCCAGATATTTTCCGAGTGCAATAAAAGTTATGACCACGACGGTTACATCGTAATAACTCTGCTCAACATTCAAATAAGGCCTGAGCGGCGTCTCGAGAGCCGCGATCATCAAACTATAAAGATATGCTGCCATGGTTCCTATCCCGATCAAGGTATCCATATTAGCCTTACCATATCTAAGAAATCGATACACTCCGAGTAAATATGGCTTGCCTACCACGAAGAGAACGTAGGTGGCGAATGCTGGGAGTATGTGGTGGAAAAATTCTGACCAGACATATGGCATTGCCGAAATAACTTTAAATTGGGCAAGTATGTCCCAGCCCATAACAAAAATACTAAATATTGCCAATGGAATGGCTGATATTACTTTTGATCTCATGTCGGCAATTTCAGCCAATTTTTCTTTTTTTGATTGATTAATTCCCAAGTGGGCAGCATGCTCATCCTGTGACATTCCCATTTCATCCGCAGTGGGGATCATAAGGGAATAACCAAGGGGTTCTATTGATTGAGAAAGATGATGAGGGGTAATTTTTTCAGAATCAAAAGCAATTTTAGCTGACTCGGTACCATAGTTTACTTCAGCTGAGGTAACGCCAGCCTGCTTTTTAAAAGTTTTTTCAATAATCCCTGCGCAAGATGCGCAGTGCATGCCTTTGATTTTAAAGGTTTGATGTGCACTCATAATTAGTTTGATAAATTGTATATCTTAAGAAGCTCATCGATGGCTTTTTTCTTGTTTTCACTCATTTGGTGAGCTACACATGTGTCTAGGTGTCCAGCTAGTAATTCTCGCTTGGCTGCTTTTAATAAACCTATAACGCTATCAACCTGTTGAATTACTTCTGGGCAATATCTATCTTCTTGAATCATCTCAACCACTTTATTGAGAGTACCTAAAGCCTGTTTAGAAGATTTGAGGGATTTATTTTTATTATCTGGTAATATCTTCATAAAATTTGACAGTTTAAAATAGCCTATAGCCTAGAGTATAGGTTATAGGCAAAGAAAAATCAAGTGGATAAAATTTATCCTTTAATAAACGGCATGTAACTATGCCTGCAATTCGGGTGAATCGGCAGATCGGGCGCCTTTTCGTACCCGTTTGAACGTCCAGAGAGGCTGAATACTTTGCCCTCATAAGGCTTACAAATCGGGCAGGACGTGGCATGAGTCGACATTTCGATCAGATCCACGTTGTTTGCGAGCAGACGGTTTCTAGTGCCTTCACCATTGGCTTTTATAACGTGCGTTCGCACCAGCATTTCGGCATAGCTATCAATCGACCAGTGTTTGCCGCCACGGTCGATCAATGCAGTAAATCCCGTTTCTTCCACGAGGTCTTTTACTTCTCTTTTTACATTCGCCAGTGCCTCACCCTCGAGTTGCCCTGAAATAATGCGCTCATTGATTTTCTTTTTCACGATATCGCTCACGAAGCCGCGGCCAGCGCGCCTCATGCCTTCAATGCCTGCGGCAAAATCGAGGTAGGCGTCTTCAGTCAGTGCTTGAATGGCTTCTTTGTGGACTTGGCCGAACCCCGTCTTGTCGAAAGTGAGCCCTAGTTTACCCGCATCGTCGATGGCCTTTTGACTACCGCGCTTGTATTCCTGCGGGATTTCCACAACGAGCCAGTTCTTTGTTTCTTGCTCAAGCTGTTCGGCAATTTTGTTCACGTCGCCCATGATTACTTTGCGAATAAGGATTATGGGCTTGCGCGGGTCGGCCTTTCTTACCGTCACTTCCAATTGTCGTGTAGCTCGGCGGTAAATATTGATGAGTTTGGTTGCCTTAGCCATAGTTTAGAAGATTAAAAAGGCAAAGCGCACCGTCACAATCACCGTGAAGAGAAAAAGCAAAAGCAGAACGTGAAAAACCACCGCAAGCTTGGCATATTGCCACCAATTTTGGTCGATGTTCTGCAATCGTTTCTGCAGGACTTCCTCGGATGTGAGGTGTTTTTGGTAAGGATTAGGATGGGTGTTGTAGCTCATACGGTATAGGGTTAAAGGCTGATGTCGGGAATCTGCTTTCGTGCGCTATCCATTTGCGCTTGCGACATTTCATTTTGCTTCCCGATTTTATCGAGCTCGTTTTGCAGCGTCTCGCCCTCAAAACCCTTCAGTTCCCGAATGGCCGTCTCCACGCTTTCGATGCCGCTCTCAACCATGATTTGATGCGTCTGCGCTTCATTGAACAAATCGCGAGGCAATCCCAAATCCCACGTGAAGCTGATATCCACGTTGTCAGGAAATTTCTTTGAGCCTTCGAAGAAGAGCGCGGCCTTGAGGATGTCGATGAGCTTGGCCTCATAGCTGCGCTGCTTGCGTTTAATCTTCTTGAGGAACGCTGCCATGCGAAGTTTTGCCGTCTCAACCTTTTCTACGCCGCCCTTATCTTCCAACCCCAAGAATGTCATGGGTGTTTGCGTGACCGTGCAAATTTGTCTTATCAGTCCTTCGATTTGTTTGAAGCCTTCCTCGATAAGTGCGTTTGAGTTGACGATGTATTGCGGCACGATATCACCCTTTTCTACGAGGAAGATATCCTGCGAGCTGTCTAATTCACCCTTCTTGCTCAATACGCCTTCACCTACGGCCACCTTGGCGTTCAGGTGCTTGATGAGTTGCACGGAGATTTGAGTGATGCGGTCATTGATTTCCTCAAAAAGATTCATCACGCTTTCGTAGGTTGAGATGCCGAAGCGTTCTTTCACTGTCTTGAAATTGTCGATTTGAAACACTGGCAAGTAATCCAGTCCCGTGTCTTCCTCTGCAGGAAGGTCGGTACTGAAGAGTGCGAGCTCCGTCACCTGCGATTGCTTCATGTCCGGCGTGGTCGTCCAGAGTTCATGTGCGATTTTTCCTTTGCCATCTAGCAGTTTGTGAATCTGTTTGTAAAGGAAGGTTTCTTTCTTTTGGTTTTTCGGATTCACGATATCCACGTAGGAAGCGATTACAACTTGTCGCGCCTCTTCGCCAAGGCGTACACCTGCGAAGTCGGGATAATAGTTGTCGTAAGGGATTTCTTCGATCACGGCCGTCTTATCCTTTTGCCGCACGACAAAGATTGTGAAGCCCGCCACGTCCTGAATAACGGAACTTTGGTACAGCTTTTCATCGAGGTAGTTATTCTGAATGATGGTGTTTATTTTTCCTTCCATCGGTTTTTCCTTTTCAGGTTCGTTGGTTTGAATTTTGAGCTGTTCGCCGAATAAGAAATCCGCCGCGGTGAGCGAGATAATCTGGCCTACGTTGTACGCAAGGTAGAGCAGCGTTTTCTTTTTAGTATCTTCCTCGAAGTAACTCTTGAGCTTGAAGACTTTGCTATGCAGCCCTTTGAACACGTTGTAGTAGTTGTTGAGCTTCGCAATGCGGTTGAAGTCATCATTGCTCGGGAACTGTTGGGTGATGTCGGTCATAGTGGTTAGTTAAAAAGTTATTAAAGTCCAAGGTCGTGACGGCTGATGTTCACTTCCGTGATTTTGCGTGCTTTGTAGAGTGCCAGTGCCAAGCTATCGGGGAAGTCGTCATGCGCACCCGCTTTTTCAGGGTGATGGCAGGACAGGAATTCGCCCTTGTACTCTTTGATCATGTCCATCATCTGGTTTTCGAATTTAGGAGTGTACTTATGATCCGTTTGGTACAGGAGTTCTTCATCGCGCAGGATTTTGATCAGGTTTTTGTAGAGCGTGTCCTTGGTCTGCAGGCTGAATTTGACGGGTTCGGTGTTGTAGCGCGTCTGCTTCTTGAAGTTGTCGACCACGGGATCACCGACGCCCGTCGCGTCGATGCAGACCTTCATGACGTGCTTAAACTTGGTAAGTTCCTTCGCCACCATCTCGACCTGATCGGTATAATCGTCGCCACGCATGGCCAACCAGCACAGCACCTTGTACTTTTTGAGGTCTTCGTCCCAACCCACGACGGTGAGCACGCTTTCGTCCTGCTCTTTCGCCACGTCCCAGCCAACGTAGACGGGATTTTCGTACGGGAACTTCACGCTGTAATCGCGGCCGAGTTTTTCCAGCTCCGCTTTGGTGATGAGCATTCCGCGTCCGATCTTCCATTCGAGCGCGTACTGGGTTTGGAAGTAGTCGCTGTCTTCGCGGTAACGCTCCTTTTCACCCTCGATGAAGTCTTGATATTTGAGGTGTAGCGGATTCTTGGTGGCTTTATACAGGGCTTCCTTGTCGGCTATCACTTGCTTGTAGTCGTACTTGAACACGTTCTTGCCGTTCTCAATCCCGCGGTAGAAGTTGCAGAGCTGATAGCCACCTGAGCCGATGAATATCTTGCTAC
>CAYGFJ010000054.1:0-8123 GCA_964349115.1 uncultured Francisellaceae bacterium | reverse complement strand
TGGAGCTTTCGCTGTGAGTTTGACCATTACCACGTTTCAGGTAAAATCGATGTTTTGATTGGACTTAAGAAAAGCTGATGAAACCCACACTGTCTTTTTCAAAACTCTTATCCATCGCAGCCATTGGTGGTGGCTTGGAAATGTATGACTTTGTCATTTACATATACCTAGTGCCCTATTTGGCACCCCTGTTTTTTGTGTCTTCCTCACCGTTTCTGTCCAGCATGGCTGCGTTTGCAGTCTTTGCACTGGGGTATTTTGTACGGCCCCTGGGCGGCATCATCATGGGCCATTTTGGCGATCGTATTGGGCGGAAAAAAACATTTATCGCCTCTATTTTATTGATGTCATTGCCTATTTTAGGGATGGGGCTCTTACCCACTCCCCATACAATTGGCCTCACAGCAACCGTTCTTTTTATTGCATTGCGGACGCTTCAAGGCTTGGCGGTGGGGGGTGAAATCCCAGGCGCCATGGCTTTTGTCTGTGAACATGCCTCCCCCCATCGACGAGGCTTTGCATCGGGCAGCATCTACTGCGGACTCAACTTCGGCATTTGTACAGCTGCTTTGGTCATTGCAATTTTAAGCAGCCTGTTCTCGACAACGCAAATGGCAGCGTTTGGCTGGCGCATTCCTTTTATCTTGGGGGCCTTTTTGGGATTTGTGGCCGTCTACTTACGTCGTAAAACGGATGAATCTCCTTTATTTCTCGCCATTCAACAACAGAAAAAATTGGAACAAGTCCCCCTGCTCAGCGTCTTACAACATCCTGCCTCCCTTTTACGCGGCATCGGTGTCACCGCCTTGGGTGCAACCATGGTTTTGTTGGGTTTTACGTATATGTCTTCCTTTTTAACCAAGGAACTTCACTACCCCCACACCATCATCTGGGCTGTGGTGGCTGCCGTCTTTATTTCTTCCTGTTTACAAATCTATTGTGGTGCCCTGTCTGACCGCAAGGGTCGCATTCCCCTCCTGAAATGGGCCTCTCTTTTAAGCCTGATTTTGGCCTTCCCCATCTACTTCGCCTTAAGCACACACACTGCGCTGGGCCTCACTCTTGGCATGCTGGGCTTCGTTCTCCTGGCCGCTGTCATCATCGGCATTTACCCCTGTTTTCTGATCGAACTTTTCCCCACTTCCATACGTTACTCTGGCTACGCACTTTCCTACAACATCGGTTTCGCCATTTTTGGCGGCTTTGCCCCCCTGTTCTCAAGCTACATGATCCATACAACAGGCTCAACCCTCTCCCCTGCTTTATGGCTGATCTTGGCCAGCCTACTGTCTTTCATCAGCTTGCTTGGACTCAAGGATCAGCACCTCGGCTCTCTTACTTAACAATGAAGGAAAATACTATGTCACATGGCCCGACTCCAAATAGAACAACCTATGCAGCTCTTCCAATAGATGATCCTGATTTTGATCCATTTCAAGATGACCCTTATCCAGGAACTGAAGAAACCGTGGATGCAAGCGATACACTCAGCCTAGGATCTCGTGTAAGCAGGGATGAGCACCGACTCAAAACCTGCTGGGAAGCACTGAAAGTTCTCGTCACCAGTCCTATAGCCGTGCTTAAGGGCACTCTTGAGATGGATAACGGCGATAGTGCATGTGCCATGATTGCTACTGGCACATGCTGCACAATCATGACAGGACTGATTCTCTCTTATATCACCACCCTGATTTGCTCAGCTCAAAATCAAAACTTTAATCCATGTGATGCAGCAAAAGTACTGGACTGTAATCCCTTAGATTGTACGTCTATTATCAGCTGCACTGGACTCTGCCCAGAAACCACTGAAATGCCAAAGTGCAATTCCTCTCAATTTGCTACGATAAGAGAAGAAGAACAAGCAGCCTATATCCCCTACTCCAATGCACAACTTTGGGCCATTAGTGCTTCAGGCCTGACTGTACCTGCCCTAGGATGTCTAGTCGCAACTGGAGTGTTTCTATCCAGAGCTTGTCGTACTATTGGAGAAATTCGTCAACAAAATGAACGGGAACGGGTCCAAGCTGAAGCCGCTGCAATTAACTTAGATGCTGAGGTTTAGTCAATCTTACTTGCCATCCCCAACCATCTCACGTAGAATCAAAAATGTAATAACAATTGTGAGAACATAACCATGGCCATGATTGGCAAACGAGAGTTCATCCACCACGCCAGCCGATACTTGAAAGCAGTCGAGGTGGGGGATGATATTATTCTCACCCACAACGGAACGCCCTGCATTCGAATCAGCAAACTGCAAAAACGTTCGATCAACGATCTGATCGGTTGCGGCGGCCCAGTGAAAGTGCATGGCGACATCAATGAACCCATTTTAGAGGAATTTTTTGATGATCTTACTTGATACCTGCGCCCTCATCGATATGATCAGTGAAAAACCCACCCTTTCCTCGTCCACCTTCGATGCATTACAGAATGGCACGACGATTTTGTCGATCAGTTTTGCGGAGATCGCCTGCAAAATTGCCCTTCAGAAACTAGAGCTCGCCCTCTGCGCAGAGACTTTGCTGGAACGCATTCAAGAAACAGAACATTTCCATGTTCGAGACATCAATTCCCGCATGTGGTTTGATGCCATCCATCTTCACTGGGAACATCAAGGCAAACCCCATAAAGACCCCGCCGACCGACTCATTTTAAGTTACGCAGCAGCCCACGGGCTGTCCATTGTCACCACAAATCGCCTCATGCAAGCGCGTTATCCACGTTGTATCTGGTAAAGGAGCCCCCCATGAATTTTAAAGACAGCATGCAATTTCGTCATGCTTGCAAAGCATTTGACCTCAATCAAAAAATCAGCCCTGAAGATGAAGCGGCCATTCTTGATTTTGGCAGAATGTCGCCCTCTTCTTTTGGCATTGAACCCTGGCATTTTCTGGTTCTCAAAGAGGCATCCCTTCGCGAAAAATTACACAAAGCCTGTTGGGATCAGGTGCAGATCACCTCTTCCTCTTTTGTGGTGGTGTATTTGACCTATCTCCCCCACCATTTTCGTGGAGACACTGACTTGCTACGTCAACGCCTGTGGCGGAGAAGTTTGGAAGAAGCACGCTATCAAACAATACTGCAACGCGTTCAAACCTATTTGGCGGAACAAAACACCCTGGAATGGGCCAAACGTCAGTCGTATATTGCCTTGGCCAATATGATGACTGGTGCCGCCAGTCTGGGAATCGACTCCTGCCCCATGGAAGGTTTTCACAGCGAAAAGGTCAAAGCAGTATTGTGTGACGTCGTGGACTGGCATACCTTTGATGTCTCCATGCTCTGCGCCTTTGGCCATCGCGTGAAGGAGCAGAATCCCCACATTCGTGAACCCATCGAAAGTGTGATGACCTGTGTTTAAACCCTTCTCTCTGGACTTAAAGACTCATTTTAAACAGCGGCATTTTGCACATACACCCAGGCATCGGCACCTGATTTTAAACTCTCCTTTTATTAAACGTGACAATCACAATGGCAATTAATACCAAGAGCGCCCCAAAGCAGCTCATTACACTGGGGGTTTCCTGGAAGAAAAGCCAGTCAAGCAGGCCTGACAACAGCACTGCAAAATACATAAATGGAGCCAGATGCGAAGGACTGTGAGCGCCTTTGTAGGCCCAGTAACGAAACACTTGATTGCCCAGACTGGCAATCGACATCCCTAACAAGGCAAGCCAAGTCAGCGTCGTCAAATGCAAAGCCAGGGTCACTGAAGTGGGATGGGTCAGCAAGATGACGATCAGTGCAAAGCAAGAACTTAAAGCATAGACCGAGAACATATTGGCATTGAGCTTTTCTGTCTGACTGGAATTGTATAGGCAAATCTGTGAGCTTGCCATGAAAAATCCCGAGGCCAAACCAATCCAAGCGCCCGCATTGAGCTCTCCTCCACGAGGATGTAAAAGCAAAGCAATTCCCACAAATCCAATCACAGCACTGATTAAAGCCCGATGTGAAAGTCGTTCGCGATAGACAAGCGCAGCCAAGAGCGGGATGAACAAGGGCGCAGTGTTATACAACAAAATCGCATTCAGTAAGGATGCCTTTTCAATCGAAGCAAAAAGACAATATTGCCCTCCAAAACTAAACAAAGCACGCCACCATTGGACTTGGGTTCCATGCAATAAGGCCTGCCTCATGTCTTTCACAGAGACAAAAGGGAGCAACAGCATCATGGGAACCAGCAATCGCAATAAAACCGCCAAACTCAAAGGCATTGCCGCTTGATCCCATTTTGCCAGGAGACCCAAAATCGCAATACACGCTGCAGACAACATCATGTAAAGGGCATTCATTTTGTTCCTCTCCATTAACAAGTTTAATCATTGCGTTAACAAAAATAGATACCCAAGGACTGGGCCAATGCATTGTGCAATGTGAACCAAATATAGCATGAACATGGTTCCGAACCAAAAAGATGCTGCAGCATAATAACGACCCCCTTGTAATCTTTTACAATCATCGAGAGTATCGCATCAATGATACTAAGCCTGTTGACTCACTCACAACAAACCCATTGCACGTCTCATTCCCCATTCCGCAACGCTCAAACAATCGATTAAAAACAGGCAGGCCTGGGCTGATGAATTGCATGCTTTACGCTTGAGCCTTCCCCAATATCCAGCTTTACCATCAGCTGTGGTCATGCTACGCGAAGAGGCGCGCTATTAAGATGGGCGACCTCTATCTTGATACCTCGGTTCTCGTTAGTCTTTATACAACAGAACGCTATTCCGATAAAAATACTGCAGCGATTCGGACTTATCTCGGTCGACTGCTGGTGTCTGACTTAGCCCATGTTGAATTTTATTCTGCCATTGCAATGAAGCAACGTACTGGAGGCCTTTCTCAATCTGAAAAAGAAGCGGTTCTTCATTTATTTCAAACCCATATTGACCAAAAAATATATTCTCCGCTGGAACTTGATCACACTATTTACCTGATTGCAAAACAATTTTTGTCAGATTCAAAAGTGATTCTTAACCTTTGTCAGTGTTTTGGTATCGTTTTGAAATTCAAATTCACCCCTCTGTAAGGCTTGGTGAAGTGCCGCTTCTTCTGAATCCAGTTGATCCAAGGGTTCCAATCGAGTCAAATCGATTAACAACTTTTTCTTTGCCATAATGTTTACCTCATTGTTTTATTTAATTTACGATTTTTATACGCTGTCTTTAAAAAAATTTCCTGCTCTGTTTCGACAAAAGGGACACACAATATAATCCTCATAATCCAATACAAAAACAAGAAGCGAAGATCATCCTCCATCACCCCGACTCCCCGCCTCATAAATCAACTCCGTCAATTTACTGCAATGCCATTTTGATTTCATATTGGCGATGTAGTTTTCGACCGTGCGGCGAGACAGGCCAAGTGCTACCCCTACTTCAGCAGATGATTTTCCTTCTGAAAGGAGGGTCAAACACTGCTGCTCTCGCTGGCTTAATGCATCACGATCTTGCCCAGATCGAAACAAGCCTTCTATCACAGCCGCTTTCTTCTGATGCGCTATTATACGGTTTTTATATTCATGCGAGGCAGTCAAACAATCCAGCTGTTGGCTTTGAATCAGCGACGCTGATTGTTGGATAAGGGGGGCCGCCTGTTTTACAAAAAATTTTTTAAATCGTTTAAAAATATCAATCTGTTGTAAATAAATTTGATTTAAGTTAATGCTTGGATTGAGTGAGTAAAATCCATAGAATTCCCGATACCCTGAAGGGTGAGCATCGCATATCGTCAGCCCGCTTCCGCATGAAAAATATCTTTTTCCATCTTGATTGACTTCATTTTCTGGATTGAGATCCCAGAGATCAACCCCAGGTTCCATCCAAAAATGATCTATAATCACTTGGGAAGAAAACACGCCTGAATGAATCATCTTGAGAGTGTGCTCAGCGTAGTGTGGATGTGAGGTAAGGTCTAAAAAAGTGTGATCTTGAAATCTTCGTACATAGAAAAACCCATCCACATTCAGGGACTTCAGGGGCTTACATATTTCCACCACATGTGGCGACAAGGCCTGATACTCTTTTATTTTTCTGGTTAACATCAGCACCTCTCCAAATTGAGTCCAATAGAGTAAAAATACTCTATTTTTACACCAAGCTAACAATATATAATTATAAATATTGTGTAATATAACGCTGATAAAGTCAATAGCCAAATCAATTAAATAGGAGAACCATCACCATGCCAATCAACATCACTCAAGCGCTGGAGCGCTTGGAAACATGTATTCCTGCAGACCTGTATATTCGACTAAAAGATGCTGTGGATCTGAACAACAAAATAAAACGCTGGCTCATAGGGGGCCTGACTTTAACATCTGCAGTTATGCTGTCTCTCAACGTGCAGAGGCCTACGGGCGAAATAGAGGAAGAATCAATGGCCAAGGGCATCGCTTATTGTGGACTCTATGCTTTATACATGGGGAGCTCTATGACAATGAGGCCTGAAGGCAAGGTCATGAAATGGATACACTCTGGCACACCCTTTGCAAACCCAAAAGAGCAACAATTCTTTGAATGGCTCATGTATTCTTCAGGGGAGCAAAATCAAGCCAATCTGATCGCTATTACAGTTGCAACAACGCGGCCAGATGCAAGTTTCGAGTCTATTTATCTAGCCCTTCAGGAGGTGCAAGCAAAGCCTGAGTCGTCGGTGGAGGCTGTATTGCATCATGTCAATCTATACATGCCTGGTGCTTTCCAATGGATGAAAAAGGTGCTTGGAAAAACGGAGGCGTTAGCGGCTGAAGAAGCAGATGTCCATTAAAGAGCTGCTGAAATTGCTGCTTGCTTCAAACCAAACCCATGCTTGCCACAGCAAAATGATTCAGGGATAATGCCCCGGCTGCTGGTCAGCTGATGCGGCTTAAATGCGAACTCCGCGAGATCCGGAAGGAAGCAACGGTAACATTGATGCAGGTGTTGGTGTTGGCGAGCAGCACTTTTTTGTGGAGGGGATAACAAAAGTGGCCTATCAAGTTTTAGCACGAAAATGGCGCCCCCAAAATTTCAGTGAATTGGTCGGTCAGGAACAGGTTCTGGCTGCACTGGTTCACAGTCTCAATCAAGATCATCTTCACCATGCGTATTTGTTTACGGGAACGCGCGGCGTTGGCAAAACGACCGTGGCCCGCATTTTGGCAAAATGCTTAAACTGCGAGAAAGGCGTTTCGGCCACCCCCTGTGAAACCTGTGACACCTGCCGCGAAATTCGCGAAGGCCGCTTTGTCGACCTCATCGAAATCGATGCGGCCTCCCGCACCAAAGTTGAGGATACACGTGAGATTTTGGATAATATTCAATATGCGCCCAGCAAGGGCCGATTCAAAGTCTATTTGATCGACGAAGTCCACATGCTCTCGGCCCACAGTTTTAATGCCCTTTTAAAAACTTTGGAAGAACCTCCCGCCCATGTCAAATTCTTACTGGCAACAACCGATCCGCAAAAATTACCAATCACTGTCTTGTCGCGCTGTCTGCAGTTTCATTTAAAACACATTCCCCATGAACTCATCATTGACCGCCTCGCTTTTATTCTAGAAGAAGAAAAAATTGCCTTTGAACAAGATGCCCTGCCTTTGATTGCCAAAGCGGCGGAAGGCAGCCTTCGGGATGCATTGAGTTTGCTTGATCAGGCTATTTCTCAGGGGGAAGGTCAGGTCAAAATGGATGAAACCGCAAAAATGCTGGGTTTGACCAATATGGAAACCTTGTATCAGCTGGCCCACGCCATTGCGACCCAGAACAGCAATACTTTGCTTGATGTGATACTGCAATTAGAAACCTCCCCTATTGACTATGCCGCTTTATTGGGCCTGTTGACCGAGCTGTGGTACGAAGTGAGCTTTAAGCAAAACTTTGCGCAGTATGAATCGGCTGCCTGGACGATGTCGCATTTGACTGAATTGGCGCGAATTGCCTCGCCTACAATGGTTCAACTGTATTATCAAATGGGGCTTCAAGGCAAAAAGGATTTGCCCTTTTCTCCTGCGCCGCGGATTGGTTTTAATATGACGCTGCTCAGGATGATGGCATTCTCCCCTGTTACGACTACCTTCACCCCTCCACCCCAACCCTCCTCCACCAGGGAGGAGGGGGACACCAAGCAAAGGC
>CAYGFJ010000053.1:0-8265 GCA_964349115.1 uncultured Francisellaceae bacterium | reverse complement strand
CATGCGGAATCACTTATGACCCCAAAGATACAACAGGCTCGGCCTATGTCAGTCTCAACACCAATCAGCCTTTTACGATGTTTATCTCCACCCACAACGGTCACAACTTTTCAGTTCTGGTGAATCCT
The DNA here is from genome assembly GCA_964349115.1 of uncultured Francisellaceae bacterium. GTDB lineage: Bacteria > Pseudomonadota > Gammaproteobacteria > Francisellales > CACEW01 > JAJZUD01. Next base: position 8,137 of record CAYGFJ010000053.1, on the reverse strand, counting down.
CAAGTGGTACCAGGCGAAACCTACCTTTTCCAGCCAATGTCGGCGGGGATGAATGCAAGCGGTTGGGAAAAGAATTCGGACTATGAACAACTCAATGTGACCGTCCTCTCTGACATGATGAACAACCAAGCGCCGGATGGCTATGGGGCCTATGCCTGCACGGACAAAACACCCTGTGCGGGTCTCTCCACACAAACCCTGTACACCGTATTAAAAATGACGCCGGTCAATGAATACCTGGGCGATGAGGTCATTGGGATTGTCTATTCGGTCAAAAACATCGGACAACAAAGTGTTTCCATGACTCCGAGTGCCTTCTACACCCCTGGCGTCCGCTCGATTTCCCTCTCTCAACAAACCTTGGTTTCAGGAGATACGGCGACAGTGTATGAGGTCATCACCAACCCGAATGCGGGAGACTGATGATGAATATTCACATGAATAAAGAACGTCGGCGGGAACTCGTCAAATATTTAAGCATTGGTGGCGCAAGTTTGTTGGGAATTGGCCTTGTGCTTTATCTCTTTTTAGGGACTTCGAGCAAAACAAGTGATGTGGTGAGCCCTGCAAAACCCAATTTTGTCACGATTGATGATGCCCAGTTTAATAGCAATGAAGCGACCGCTGAATCCAAAGACCAACAAACAACGATTTCACAGCAACAAACCGAAATCACGGCGCTTGAAGCCAAACAGGCGGATCTTGAATCCAAAATGCAGCAGGCCCAGAGTCAAAGTGACAACTCCCCACAGGTGGCCGCGTTGCAGCAACAGCTGGATCAGCTGAGCGCACAGCTGGCATCAGGCAAAGCAAAATTGAGCAGCAGTCAGTTTAATCCCAATGCTTTGGGGGGTGGACAAGACGATGGAAGCGGTGCGCCCCCGGAGCAGATTCAAACATTTACCCTGAGCTTTACATCCGACACACCCAAAACGGATACTTTAAGTTCAAAAAACTATGTTCCCTCAGGCACCAAGATTTTAGCTGTTTTGGTGGGGGCCGCTGATGCAAATGCCTCTGTGACCGGACAAAGCAACACCACTCCGGTCGCCTTTACTTTGGTGAGCGACGCCATCGAGCCCACCCAAGAGGTGAATGGCATCATTAAACCAGTCAAAACGCCCTTAAAAGGCTGTTCTATTATTGGTTCGACCTATGGGGATATTTCATCCGAGCGGGCCGAAATCAGATTGGTGCGCTTAAGTTGTAATATGGCCGACGGCAGTATTTTGGACATTCCAGTAGAAGGGACTGTCTTTGAAGGGCTGGCCGGCATAAAAGGCACGCCCATTATGCGCAATGGTGAAATCCTTACCTGGGCAGGATTGTCGGGGATTTTGGGTGGATTTGGACAGGCGATGCAACAAAATGAATCGACAGTCAGCACCTCACCATTGGGCACAACCACTTCGGTCACACCGGGTCAGGCAGTTCAGTCTGGATTGTATGGGGGAGTGGGCAGTTCTATGAACATGCTCTCGCAGTACTACATTCAACGCGCTGAGCAATATCACCCCATCATTGAGATTCGGCCAGGGGCCATCGTGACGGTTTTGTTCACCAAAGGATTTTCATTAAAGCCTCAGGTCAAAAACAGTAATACGGCCAGTGATTCTGCAAATGGGGACAGTGCCTCATTCATGAGTGGGGCCAATTCTGTCGCCAACAATCAGGGATCCATCGGACAAGCGCAGGCTTTAATGCAACAAATTTCGAGCCATCAAGGGGGTCAATAAGCATGAGTAGAGGAAAGAGGATCAAGGCAACAGCCTTGTTTTTGACAGCTATTTTATTAAATGGATGCGCCGGCATGAATACAAATTTTGGCTGTGATCAAGTTCAGGGGATGTCCTCCTGCACCTCGATGTGGAAGGTCAACAAAATGGCCAACGAGGGCGATTTTAATAATGCAACGCGTGTGCTGACAGACAGCAAGGGACAGATGGTGACCATGCCTGCGAGCGGGGCATCTTCAATTGTTGGAGCAACTGGCGGCAAGAGTGGTGGATCAGGTGCTGCGGGTGTTGCAGAGACAGCATCAGGATACATGGGCCCCACACCCCAACCGGGCGCACCCATTCGTTATGGCGAAACCACTGAACAAATTTGGATTGCCCCCTGGGTTGATACTGCGGGCAATTATCACGAACCCGCCTACATTTACACCGTGGTGTCTTCGGGGCACTGGATCGGGGCCCCAGCCCAAGCGGTGAGAGACAACAATTAGGACGCACAGTATGAAAACAAGCGACAAGAGAAAAGAACTGCACAATCTGATTGACATCAGCGCCGCTCAGTTCGAGACCTTATTGCCTTATCACGCCTATGACGAGAGCACGATGTTTTTTATCAACGATAAATCGGTGGGCTTTGGGTTTGAGATGGGGCTGTTTTCAGGGGCGAACGAGGATCTCATCAACAAACTCTTGTCTTTTATCAATCGCGTTGTGACCGATGATGAAAAAACCTATGTTCAATTTATCAGGTGGTGTACCAATAAGGTGGGTGCTGATTTGGATGCCATTAAAAAAGAAGCCTCCACTTTGGGGGGCATTTTTGCTTCTTTGGCTGAAAATTCTGACGACTATTTTAGAGTTGCCGCTTTAGAAGGGTTTCCCAATCAGTCGAAGCTTCCCGTGTGTTTACGTGACAATCGGCTGTATCTTTTTGTCTCAAAAGAGGTCAAAAAAACCTTGCCCGACCTTTTTGCAGAGTTGGAATCATTGCGCGAAGACATGGAAACCGATTTCAGAACCAATCAATTCGAGCACAAGCGCTTGTCCATCCAGAAGTTTTTGAGTGTGGGGCGGGACTGGCTTAATCCTGATTTTGACAATTTGTACTACGCCGATGGGGAGGGGTATTCACAGGACAATCCTATCAGTACACAACTGAAAGAAGGCAATTTTGAATTATGCGTGAACCCTCATGATTTAGACATCAGGGTGGATCGCAAAAATGGGCACACTGCAGAGACCAAAGTGTCCTCGTTTTACATCAGTCGCTATCCTGAAAAGTTTTCACTTGCGAGCAGTCCTGACAATTTTGCAAATGCGTGGAAAACCTCACAGGCCATTGAGGGTACTTTTTTGTTTTCAATCACATTGACCGTCATGAATTATGAGGCCTCCAAGCATCTGGCTGAAAAGAAATACAAGGAGTTCGACCGATTTTTGAATACCGCCATGGTTAAGATTTTCCCATCCTATCGCAAGGCGGCGCGGGAGTGGGACATCACCCGGCAAGAAAATGATGAAGATTTACGTAAATTGGTATTTTGTCAGGGGGTGCTTGTTTTATTCTCGCCTCCTGACAAAGCCAAAACCCACTGCGCACAAGCTTTGAGTTGCTTTGACGCCAATGGATTTAAGATCATCAAACAAAAATACATCCAGCTGCCCCTGTATTTATCAGCCTTACCCTTCATGGCAGCCGAAGGCTTGTGGAGGGACTTAAAAAAATTTGGTCAGGTGAGAAGGATGCGTTCGAGTGAAGTCGTATCCATTTTGCCAGTCGTGGGCGATTTTCGGATTTCAAGAACGGGGCTCATGATGCCCTCGTTCAGACATCAGTTTTCCTGTTTTAATTTGTTTGATAAAAATCTCCCCGTCAGCAACAGAAATATTGCGGTGGCCGGATATTCCGGGGGTGGCAAATCCTTTTTGATCCAAGCCATGCTCTTGGATGTGTTAAGCCAAAACGGCTTTGCCTGGATCATCGACAAGGGCGAATCTTATCGCAAAACCTGTCAGATTTTAGGGGGTGCATACATTGATGCAACCTCATTGAGCCTGAACCCTTTTAGCTTTGTGAGCAGTATTGAAGATGAGGCCCCTTCCATTCGGGATTTGATCTCTGTCATGGCCTCGCCTGATGGGGAACTCAATTCAGTGCAGCTCTCCCACCTTCTGGATGCGGTCAACCTGGCTTTTTTGGAGAAAAAAACAGAAGCCAATATTGATACTGTCGTGAAAGCCTTGGCCGCAATCAATCAAAAAGAAAAAGACCGACGTATCAGTGACATGATCGTTTTGCTAAAAAAATACACGACAGAGGGGCAATATGGCAAATATTTTAATACCCGTTCCAAGTTTGATCCCAAAGAACGCTTGACTGTTTTAGAGTTATCAGGATTCGAAAAAAATGATGAACTGTTGAGGCCAGTGCTGTACGCCCTCATCATCATGATCAGTGAATTGACGGGAAAGCTGCCGCGTGATGTCAAAAAATCCATCATCATCGATGAGGCCTGGGCCTTGTTCAAGGGCGACAACAAACACGCGAGCCGGTTTATCGAAGATACAGCACGAACGATCCGCAAATATGGGGGGTCGATTTGCAGTATTTCGCAGCGGATTCAAGATTATTTTGACAGTCCTGAAGCGGAGGCTTTGTGGGACAACAGTTCTATCAAGCTCATTTTAAAACAACAAAATACAGCAGCGCTCAAAGTCAAAAGAAACGACCAGGAAGTTCTGTCCATTCAAGAGCAGCTTTTGGCCCAAAAATTCCCATTTGCGAAAACAGGGTATTCGGCCATTTTGATTAAAACGGACGACCAATACAGTTTTAATCGCCTGTTTGTCGACCCTTACAAGCGAATCATGTTGACCACCGACCCTGAGCAGTATGCAGCCATTGAGCGTCTGGTTGCAGCAAAAGTCCCCTTGACTCAGGCAGTGATGGAGGTTGCACAAGAGTATTACGGGGAGGAGATGAATTTGATTCATGCGCGCATCAAGCGCTTGAAAAAGGAGGTTTTTTTTGAAGAAAACTTAAGTGAATGATCAACAAGTTTATGAAATTTAATTTGAAATTTAAAAAGGAGAACAGCATGTTTAAAAAAATCACGAAGAGCGTCAATGAACTCAGTCTCAATCTTGTATTTAATCCGGCTTTAATCACTCTGCGGAAGACACTAGGCTTTGCAGCACTCATTGCGATTCCCGCACTCTCTTTTGCTGGCAATGCGGACGATATGCTTGCCAATACGGGGGTGACCGCAGAGGTGGAGGGGACGTTTGGCCCAGGCTCAACGGTGGCGGTCATCATTTATTTTGTTGAGTTTTTGGCGGGTTTGAGCACTTACATTGCCACCAAAAAATTCTGGGCTTTGGCGGGAACACCGATCGTCATCATTGTGACGGGTGCCATTTTCAAACTGATTCAAGCCAACGGAGGCTGATTCTCCATGCTGCAAGACAAAGACTACATGATTTTTCAGCACATCGAACAGGAAACTCGGTGGTTTGGATTTACGCCGGATGAGCTGATCCCCATGATTGTATTGAGCCTGATAGGCATTTTGTCTGGCTATCCCATTACAGGGATTTTTCTGGCCGCAGGGTGGTTCACCTTGGTGCGTGCAGTCAAGCAGGGTTTAGGGGTGAAGTATTTGATTGCTTTGGCCTATTGGTATTTACCAGGGATTAAAGTCAAACAAAATGGGGAGGAAATATCGCTGGGACTTTTTACCCACAAAACCCCCCCAGCAGATTTGGTGCACTGGATATGAAAAGAGAAATCGCCTTGATGGCAATCAGCATTGCTGTTTCCGTGGGTTTATCCTGCTGGGTGGGGATGGTTCGAGCGCCTCGCATCGTTGAGTTTGATATGAAAGACGCGATTGCCTACTACAGCAATCAGGTTGCCGCATCAAACATGACTGACGCACAAAAGCAGGAAAATGGGCAGGCATTTGCCAATGCACTGCCGGAGGCTCTCGCAGAGTATTCTAAAAAACATCATGAGGTGATTTTGGTCTCCCCTGCGGTTGCCAGTGGGGCCAAGAATGTCACCATGGATGTTTTGGACTTGACCCAGTCTTTGATGGCGGGGGGGCATTGATGATTCAGGCAATGCAGAGAGTGATTGTGATGACTTGCCTTTTTTTCATCGTGGCAGGCATCTCCCCTTTATTTGCCAAAGACCTGGGTGTGTGGGGTCAGGTGTACCCTATTGCTGAACCCGATATTTTAGATTTTATTCATGCCCGATTGGGAGCACTTCAAAAAGACGGTCAATTGCAAAAAATGCAGGAGCAGTTCACTCACAATGTGATTGCCCATACCCTAAGACCCACGCCTGTTTCGGGGATGGGCGAGGTCACAACAAGCCGCATTTTTTACTACGACCCCACATTCACAGCGCCCATCAATGTTTACAATCAGCAAGGGATCATGGTGGTGAAGGCAGGAACGCGAGTCAACCCCTTTGATTACACCACTTTGCGAGAAGTTTTGCTTTTTATTAACGCGGACGACCCTCTGCAAGTGAAGTGGGCTCTGGCCACCAAACAAAAATTTGATTTGACCAAGATCATCTTGGTTGAAGGCAATATCAAAACCGCATCGACTGATGACCACTTGGGCCGAATCTACTTTGATCAGGATGGGGTGCTCTGTAAAAAACTGGGCATTACAGCGGTGCCTGCTTTGGTGATGCAGAGTGGAAAGCGACTCAAAATTGAAGAGTTTCCTGTAGGTCAAAGTGAGGCGCAATCATGAAGCGCACAGGCAGAATGATGACAAAAGCAGTGATTGCAAGTGTAACGGCAGGTCTACTTTTCTGGTCACAGTTGTCTTACGCCGCTGGGGGGATGTGCCAAGGCCATTTTGTAAATCCCATTACAGACATTTGTTGGGACTGTCTGTTTCCAGTCACTTTGGGTTCAACTGCGGTGATTTCAAGTGGCATTCCTGACACCACAAACCCAGGCAATCCGATGTGTTTATGTCCGATGACGATTGGCTATCAGATTGGCATCTCATTTGGGTATTGGGAACCGTATGCCTTGGCGGACATCACACGCAGCCCATTTTGTATGGTGAATTTGGGCATGCAGATTGATGTGGGCGACTTAAGTCACGACATTGGGGATGAGCAAAACGGACAAGGAACGGTGGGCTATGGCGGATTTTACTGGGCGCATTGGTACAAATACCCGCTGATTTACTGGCTGCAAATTTTGACCCAGGTGGCCTGTATGGATTCAGGCGATTTTGATATTGCTTATTTAACGGAGCTGGATCCCATGTGGAATGATGATGCATTGGCGTTTGTACTCAACCCAGAGTCCGTTTTGTTTGGCAATCCCGCGGCCCAAGCTTCCTGCGCATTTGATGCAGCCGCTACAACGGGCGGGGCGGGATTGCCTGTTGACAGTCTTTTTTGGTGTATGGGCTCTCAAGGCTCTTCCTATCCACTGACAGGCAATTACTCGGCCCACGAAAGCAATATTCAGGCCGCCACTTTGGTTGGCGAAAAACTCAATTTTAAACTTCACCGAGAGGGCTTGACCTGGGACAGCGTTGGGGAGGATGCCCCGGCGCTCTGTTATGAACATCCAACGCCCATTTTGCCTAAATCAAGATATCGCTATCAGATGGTGAATACCGCTCCTGATGCGGGGACGTGTTACCCCTACGGCACCATGACGGATTTGTGGGAAAGCGGCCACGATGATTTATCCAATGCCCAAAATTATGGGTTTTTGATGTGGCGTAAACGCAACTGTTGTTTTTTTTAAGGGGTGCAAAATAGATGAAAATGAGGGCGAGTTTTATCTTTGCAGGCTTTTTTTTAGCGGGGACAGTCTGTGCCAACGAAGGCGATGACTTGGCCACTGTCCAAACGGACATGATGGTGCAAGCGAGCCAACAATACGGTGGTGCGGTAAAGGGCATTGCAGCAGGACAGGTGGGAGAAGCCAATCAATATCAAGAAGTGGTACAAGCCTTAAACCAGCAGGTGAGTGCGCCTGTTTTGGCAGGCACACAAAATGGCAGAGAGGTCTCAACAGGGTCAGGGGATGGGGATGGCAAATCTGCACAGGGGGTCATGGTCTTTGTCTCTTTGGGCATGCCCCCAGAAGTGCTACGTCAAATTTTGATGGAAGCCCATCAGCTCAAAATCCCTGTTGTGGTACGCGGAGTCCTCCACAACAATTTCAAAGCGTCTGCCCAAGTGTTGTTTGGCATTTTACACCCAGCCAACGAGCCCCCGATTGAGGGTGGGGTGGAGCTTGATCCCCTATGGTTCAAAGAATTTAATATCACAGAAGTCCCTGCGGTTGTTGCCATTGGGGTAGTGTAAATTTCTTTCTGTAAAAGTGCCAAAGATGGAATTGAGAGCGTGA
>CAYGFJ010000052.1:0-8359 GCA_964349115.1 uncultured Francisellaceae bacterium | reverse complement strand
ATTGGGGTAGCCCAATTGGTAAGTGAAAAATTCTGGGTCATAGCTTTTCACTGTTAAATAACCGGTTTGGTACAGTAGCGCACGCACATCCAGTTTATCGACATCATAACTGGAGAAAGACTCACTGCTGACTTCCAGGCCTTCTAAAGCCGTGATGTCAAAGTCTTTGGTCGCCAAGAGATTGATTAAGAAAGACGGCGTACCTGTTTCAAACCAGTGGGTTGAAAATTCCTGGGTTTCAAAGAGTTTTAAAGTCGAGAACGGATTGTAGATACTGGTTGCGGCTCTCGAAAAGCGATAGCCATTGTACCAGTATTTAATCTGCGCCAAAGTTTCGGGAATGCTTTTCTCGCTGGTGTGCGCAATGGCTTCAATCCAGGGCCGAAAATTACTCTCAAGCTCCTCTTGGGTATAGCCCAACATGCCTGCATAATTCGAATCCATGGTCAAATCAGTGAGATTGTTCAAGCCTGAGAACACCGATACTTTTGAAAACTTGGTCACCCCAGTCAAAATCAAAAAGCGAATCTGCCCCCCCAGGGCTTTTAAAATCGTGTAGAAATCTTTCAAGATATCTCGAAATTCAATGCGTAGTTTTGGGTCGGTAATGTGATCTAAAATGGGTTTGTCGTATTCATCAATCAGCACCACGACTTTTCCATGCGCTGCTTGCAGCAAAGTGATGAGGTCACCCAAAGAAGTCCCCACGCTAATCACAGGCTCTGGCAGAGTAATTCCATAGGCTTTAGCAATTTCATTCAAACGCTTGAACAGCCCCAATTTGAAGGCGCCCACCCCTTCTTTGATGGGCATCGCACTCATGTCTACGCGAATAACGGGATGCACCTTCCAATCATAATTAGAATTGTCAATCCAAGTGTCTTGAAACAATTCGCGCCGCCCTTGAAATATCGCCTCCAGCGTGGAAATCGTCAGCGACTTCCCAAAGCGCCTGGGGCGGGACAAAAAGTAATAAAACCCCTCAGTGATCAGACGATAAAAATATTGCGTTTTGTCGACATACAAGCAATTGGCTTCGCGAAGCATGGGGTAGTCTTGAATGCCTACTGGCAGCAAACGCTTCATCATACTAAGCTCATTTTATTAAAACGCCCATCTTACTCAAAATGGATGAAAAAGGCTATGTCACGAATTTCCGCGGGGATTTATCCACAAGAGTCACCGCCATACAATTGCCAAAGACATTGACCATCGTTGTCACGGGGTCAATGATGGGCTCGATCACTGCGAGTAAAATAAGGCCCACTGAGGCCGGCAACCCCAAAGCGGCCAAGACAAAGGTGCACATAGAAATAGCAGCCAAACCAGGCATGCCACCCCCTGCAATCCCAGCCAAAATCGCGGTCAAGAGCAAGAAAGGCACTTGGGCCAGATGAAGATGAAGGCCATACATTTGCATGATAAAAAGCGCCACACAGGTGTAACGCAACACGGACGCTTGTTGATTAAAGCTAGTACCCAATGGAACAACGAGGGCGGTCACATCATCATTCAATTTAAAATTTTGCCGCAACGCATTCAAAGTGGTGGGCATGGTGGCCAAACTGCTTGAAGTAAAGAAAGCCATGGCCAAAGGCTGACGCAGCATAATGATGACTTTTAAAATGGAATGCCCAGTGCGATAACGGATGATGAAGACAAACAAAACCATCATGGCAAGACCCGCTGCAATGATCATCAAAATCAGCATGGACAAAGCACTCAAAATGCTGCCGCCTGAGGTGGAAATATAATTCGCAAACAAGAAAAACAAACCCAGAGGCAAGCCCACCATCACCCATTGGATGATGGTGATAAATGCCAAGTAAAGCGAGTGAACGACATTCAGGGTGTTTTTGGCATCGACTGTCCGCTGCAGGCCAATTGCGATGCCCACCAAAACACTGACAAACAAAACCGCCAAACTTTGCCCCCCCGCCATCGCGGAGAAAATATTATTGGGTACCAAATTGCTTAAAAAACCCCAGAGGCCCGTTGCTCGGGTGACCGATTCCATCGTCCCCACAGTGTTTTGACCATTTAAAATCGCCTGACCAATCCCTGTCATTGCCGCGGCTGACAAGTGCCGCCCGGGCTGAACCAGCAAAGTCATTAAAGTCCCCACACAGGCCGCCAAAAAGAGGCTGCCTGCAAAGACAATAAACATTCGCCGTAGATAAAAGACCGTTTTATTTTCATGAATCAAATTGCCCAAACTCGAAATAATGGCGGTCGCCATCACTGGCAAGACACACATCTCCAGCGAGGACAAATAGAGATGACTTGCCCCAGTATAAAATGTACTAAATTGCGGAAAAAAATGCCCACACACAATGCCCAAAATCACACTCGGGATGATGACAGAAGGTTTTTCTGCATATTTCTTAAGAATGGCGCCAAGTTTCATGATGCCAATCCTTGAGCCACACCATACTTCTGAAGTAAATCAGCCAAGACCCCATTCATTTGGAGATAGTTGATATAAATATTGAGCCACTGCCGCAAACCTTCTTCATTCCAAGATAAGGCCACTCCGAACAATGCGGTATGGGAAGCAATCATGGCCATTCCTGTTGTGACTGCAGCCTCTGGATTTTTTTGAAGCCATTGTTTCAGCTGTTCTGGGGTATCACTGACGGCTGCAAAAATTTGACCCTGCGCAACCGCCCGCATCATCGCATCAGAATTGGGGAAAGTCACAATCTGTGCCTGGGGCAAGGCCTCCTGCAAAAGCGCAATATTGGCAGAGGAAGCCAGTGCCCCAATTTTCAATGCCCTGCCTGAGTCTTGCACCTCATCCACGACATTATTAAGATTCCAACCTGCCTGTTCCAATTGAAGACGATTGACCAATAAATAAGGATGAAAAGTATAATAGGGATTGGAAAAACGCACCAACAAAGCCCGTTGCGGGGTAATTGACACCAAGCCCAGCCCAATATCTGCCTTGCCTGCCGCCACCATATTGATCACATCATTAAAAGTTGGGGCAGGTTCAATCACCAACTTCACGCCCAGTTGCCCAGCAATCATATTGGCAAAATCAATGTCCACCCCCACCCAGTTGCCTTTTGCATCGCGTGAAAAAAAAGGAGCCTGATTGGCATTGTAAATGGCCAAACTCAAAACCCCTGTCTTTTTGATGGTGGCAATGCCCGGCGCATAGGGGGCCACTATATTATCTGCAAACACCCCCACAGAAAAAATAAGGGAAAACAACAATACTCCAAGACAAATCAGTGATCGCATTTTCTCTCCATTTTCAAATTTTTGTTAGTGTAGCGGACTTCCAATCATCATGCTATACTCCACCGCCTCGAAAACGGAGGGGTGTCCGAGCGGTTGAAGGAGCACGCCTGGAAAGCGTGTATACGGTGTGAGCCGTATCAAGGGTTCGAATCCCTTTCCCTCCGCCATTTTTACCAGCAACCCTCATATTGATTAAAGATCCACTTTACTGTAGGGTAACGAGTCTTCAAGCCCTGCCACAATCGAGGATTCTCAATGAAATTACTGCACTTTGATGCGGGTCTAAATCACCCATTTTTTCTGATCGCTGGGCCCTGTGTGATTGAAAGTGAGGGCTTGATTTTGGATGTTGCAGGACGCCTGACAGAATTAACCCAAAAACTGAATATCCCCTTTATTTTTAAAAGCTCGTTTGACAAGGCCAACCGCACTTCCAGCAAAAGCTTTCGCGGGCCTGGAATTGAAAAAGGCTTAGGCATTTTGGAAAAGGTCAAAGCAGAGTACAAGATCCCCGTTTTAACGGATGTCCACGAAGAAACGCCTTTGAATGAAGTCGCCGCTGTGGTGGATATTTTGCAGACCCCAGCTTTTCTCTGCCGTCAGACCAATTTTATGCAAAATGTGGCACGAACGATGAAACCCATCAACATCAAAAAGGGCCAGTTTTTGGCCCCCTGGGACATGAAAAATGTCGTCCACAAAATGGAAGAAGTGGGCAACAAACACCTGATGGTGTGCGAACGTGGGGTGTCGTTTGGATATAACACCCTGGTTGTTGACATGCGCTCTCTTGAAATTATGCGTGATACGGGCTGCCCCGTCGTTTTTGATGCAACGCATTCCGTTCAGCAGCCGGGCGGACAAGGCACCACAACGGGTGGCCAACGTGAATTTATCCCCCTCCTTGCACGCGCTGCCGTGGCAGCAGGCATCTCCGGTCTTTTTATGGAAACCCATCCCCGCCCAGATGAAGCGCTGAGTGATGGCCCCAACTCCTGGCCTCTGCACAAAATGGAGCCCCTGCTCGCCCTCCTCAAAGAATTGGATCATGTGGTAAAATCCGGCCCTCATTTTTTACCACTGGAGTCATGATGTCCCTCGTTAAAAATATCCTTGCCTATGAAGTGTTGGATTCTCGCGGCAACCCCACTGTTGCCTGTCAAGTTGTTTTAAATTCTGGCACCAGCGGAACGGCGATGGTGCCCTCAGGCGCTTCCACCGGAAGTCGCGAAGCCCTTGAGCTGCGTGACAAAGACCCCAAACGCTACCAAGGCAAAGGTGTTTTGAAAGCCATCAGCAATATCGAAACCTTGATTCGCCCTGCCCTCCTCAATCATAAAGTCAATGAACAAGCCAAGTTGGACCACCTCATGATTGAATTGGATGGCACTGAAAACAAATCCAAACTCGGCGCCAATGCCATGCTGGCCGTATCCCTCGCTTGCGCCCATGCTGCGGCCAACGATGCCAAACTTCCCCTATTTCAATATTTAAACCAAGACGGCATCATGACTCTGCCCGTCCCCATGATGAACATCATCAACGGCGGCGCTCATGCTGACAATGCCCTTGATTTTCAGGAATTCATGATTGTCCCCTGGGGTGCGCCTTCCTTAAGTGAGGCCGTCCGCATGGGCGCTGAAGTCTTTCATACTTTGAAAGGCATCCTCCATAAAAAAGGCTTCAATACCAATGTCGGCGATGAAGGCGGCTTTGCACCCAATTTGAATTCACACGAAGAAGCCTTAGACCTGATCATGGAGGCGATTGTCTCTACTGGGTATAAACCCTTTGATGACATTGCCCTGGCTTTGGACCCTGCCAGTTCTGAATTTTATAAAGACCATCATTATCACTCTGAAGGCAAAGTCTTAAGCTCCGCAGACATGGTCGACTATTACGTGGCACTTTCCAAAAAATACCCCATTATCAGCATTGAAGATGGCCTTGCTGAAGGCGATTGGGCCGGCTGGAAACTGCTGACCGAAACACTCGGCAAAACCCTGCAATTGGTGGGCGATGACATTTTCGTCACCAACCCAAAAATCTTCAAGAAAGGCATCGATGAGAAAATTGGCAATGCCATCCTGATCAAGTTGAACCAAATTGGCACCCTCTCTGAAACCTTGGAAACCATTCATTTGGCCCATCAGTCTCAGTACAAAACCGTGATTTCGCACCGCTCGGGTGAAACAGAAGACACTACGATTGCAGACTTGGCCGTCTCCACCCATGCAGGACAAATCAAAACAGGTTCCCTCTCCCGCACCGATCGCGTTTCCAAATACAATCGCCTGATTTTGATTGAAAAACTCCTGGGCCAAAATGCCCACTTTGCAGGAAAGGACACCTTTCAGCGATGAGCGCTCAGCCCCTTTTGAAACGCGATCAGCTCCTTAAGCTTTTAACAGCCTTGTTGGTTTTGCTCCAGCTGCCTTTGTGGCTGGGCTCGGGCAGTATTTTTAGCTTGCTCTACACCTATTATGCCCAATACCAAGTGATTGAAAACAACGAACGTTTAACCCTCGCCAATCACCAACTGATCGACAAGATCGCCGCTCTCAAAAATGGCAACGATGAAATCAATGCCCGCGCTCGCTTAGAGCTTGGGCTGGTTGGCCAAAATGAAGTGTATTATCAAGTGATTAAACAATGAAAAAACAAATAGCCCTCCTCGCCCTAGCCTTGCTTTTGACGGCCTGTGGCCAAACAGGCAAGCTTTATCTCCCCAAAACCCCCTCCCCAACCGTCGCGCAATCTTAAATACCCCCCCTAAGCACGTCAGCATGCTTTTATGCTCTCGGGCCTGGTTCTTGCAGCGCACTAAAAAATATGAAAAAGAAAACATCCCAGCACATAAATGGGAAAAGCTGAAGACAAACTGTCTAAACGATCCAAAAACCCACCATGACCCGGCAACAAACTGCCGCTGTCTTTGACCTCATAGAGGCGCTTGATCATACTTTCAAAGAAATCGCCCAGAACAGAAATCAGTATTAAAACAAGACCAGCGACAAACCAGATCAAGAGATACGATAAACTCTTTGGGTGAGGCATTAAAAAAACCATGCTCATGCCAGCAATGCTGCCAACAATAAGGCCGCCAACCAAACCTTCGACTGATTTTTTAGGGCTGATTCGGGGCAGTAATTTATGTTGACCACAACGCGTCCCTACAAAGTAAGCGCCCGTATCGGCAAAACAGACCAGCATGATGAGATAGAAGACACCAATGCGGCTTTCGGTGTGTAACTCAACCATGGACACCCAGGTGGGAGCCAAGACGAAGAGCCCGATAATGAATTGAATCCAACGATGCTTTAAAGTCTGTAATCGCACGAGAGGAATAAAGACCATCACAGCGGCCATGGCCCACCACACTGCAGCCAACTCAAGCGTCAATAGCGTATTGTGTTGCATCACCAGCATCATCATCCAAAAAATTAACATCAGCAGCACTTTATGAAAGAAAATGCGGATGGCGATCAGCGAGAGCCATTCCCAAAACGCAGCGGAAATAATAATCCAGGTGAGGCCAGCAAACACAAGATGAGGGAAATAAAACACACTGATAATTGTAAAAATACCCAGCAAAAGGCCAGTCTTAATCCGTGTCAGATGCTTGATCATTCAATTGCTCCGAAATTTTACCAAAACGCCGTTCCCGACGATTATACCATGTGATGGCTTTATCAAACTCAGCAGGCTTAAAGTCTGGGAAAAGAGTTTCTACGAAATACAGTTCTGAATAAGCGGATTGCCACAACAGGAAATTGCTGATCCGTGATTCTCCACTCGTTCGGATCAGCAAATCAGGGTCTGGCAACCCTGCCGTGTAAAGAAAACTGGAAAAACCCTCTTCATTCACTTCATCCAAAATCATGCTTCCTGCCTGAACAGATCGCGCCATCTCTTTAGCCGCCCTCACAATTTCAGCCCGAGCACCATAATTGACCGCCACATTCAAACGAAGGTTTTGATTGTTTGCAGTGAGACGTTCTGCGCTTTGCATAATCTCAATCAATTCCTCAGGAAAGGGAGAGAGATCGCCTATGAATCGAAGACACACCTGCCGCTCATGGAGTTCGGCCAACTCCCGACGCAAGGACTGCATGAACAGCTTCATCAAAAACCCCACTTCATCTTTGGGGCGTGACCAGTTTTCAGTGCTAAACGCATAAATCGTCACGACTTTGACGCCGATTGCATCAGCGTGCAAGAGAAGGGACTTTAAGGTTTTGACCCCTGCTTTATGCCCCATCATCCGTGGCAAAAACCGCTTTTTTGCCCAACGGCCATTGCCATCCATGATGATGGCAACATGTTCTGGAATCGTGCGTTGGGGCATGGTGAACCTTGCTTTAAATGGAGAGCAGGTCTTTTTCTTTCTCAATCGTCAAATGGTCAATTTGAGTTGTGTACTTGTCTGTTAAGGCCTGGGTGTTATCTTCCGCTTTTTTCAACTCATCATCAGTCATTTCTTTGCTTTTATTCAAATCTTTAAAGTGTTGAATGACATCACGACGAATATTACGAATGGCAACACGCGCATTTTCAGCTTCCGCCTTCACCACTTTGCCCAAATCCCGACGGCGCTCTTCTGTCAGTGCAGGCAATGGCACACGAATGATTTGGCCAGCCACAGCAGGATTCAGCCCCAAATCAGAGCTGTGAATGGCCTTCTCAATTGCAGCCACTGCATTTTTATCCCAAGGCGCAATAATCAAAGTTCTGGCATCGCCAATCGTGATGTTGGCCACCTGAGACAAAGGCACATTGCTGCCATAAAAAGAAACATGGACATGTTCAAGCAAGCTAGGATGTGCTCGACCCGTTCTGATTTTATGAAATTCATTTTTAAGCGACTCTAAACTTTTAGTCATGCGCACTTCGGCGTCTTTCAATTGCTCATTCATGCTTTGTTCTCCTGATTAGAAACCAAGGTGCCTTCACGTCCGCCCAATAGTGCATTCAACAAGGCCCCTTTTTTGAAAAGATTAAACACTTGAATATCAATGTGATAGTCACGACACTGACAAAAGGCTGCCAAGTCCATGACTTCGAGTTCTTGCCGCAAGACCTCATCAAAACTGATGGAAGAATATAAGGT
>CAYGFJ010000051.1:0-8363 GCA_964349115.1 uncultured Francisellaceae bacterium | reverse complement strand
GCAGCGTGCAACAATGGGTGGTCAATCTTCACATTCAGCCATTCTGATTCTGTCATGTCATACTCCAACCTTAAGGGAAGTCTGAAGTATAGTCTGTTTGAAAAAAAGGTGCAAGTAGGGTTGTCAAAATCTCAGAAGCTCCCGCTGAAGCTGGAGGACGCCATGGTACTGTCAGGCAAGAAACGACGCATACTTCATGCTGAAAACAGCGTACCCAGACAATAGGCAATTTTTCCTGCGTATCCGGTTAAGGTACAATGCTAGCTTTCGCCGGATTTTTTCGGCGATCTGGGGCTGGGCTCCCGTAAACCTCTCGATAAGTTAATCCAGGGCGCGCCTCTTCAGGTGTTCGATTCAGTGCGACTTTAAAGTCATTTCCTCCCAGCATCAAAATCACCCAATCAATGGGCGCATGAGAAAATAGGCAAGGGCCTAAATACGTTTTGCCATTGGAATCTGCTCCGCCTAGTTCTCGAGGATTATCCACATTTGTCGTGCGTCCGCATAAACCTTCTTCGATAACCCGATAATCCTTCCCCAGCAGCGCCTGTAAGCGCCCTGTCCAGCGAACCTCTCGAGGGTAACGTTCACAATAGCCGGTTTCAAAATTGAGGCTACTTAACGCGTAGCCCCAGGTA
Source organism: uncultured Francisellaceae bacterium (assembly GCA_964349115.1). Classification (GTDB taxonomy): domain Bacteria; phylum Pseudomonadota; class Gammaproteobacteria; order Francisellales; family CACEW01; genus JAJZUD01. Next base: position 7,725 of record CAYGFJ010000051.1, on the reverse strand, counting down.
TTCGAGTCGCCATAACAAAGGATGGTTTTCATAAAAAATCTCGATTGAAGATTGTGTCATTCTACCAAAGCATGCTACACTGTGCAAAATATTTTCAGCCGGAGTTAAAAATACGTCAATCCACTTTTATAGATTTATCAGGAACCTACACTGCTCAAGGCTTTGATCAACATGATGGCTATTTTGAAAAGCGTGTCAATCTGAGCTTAGATGAAAAAACCAGTGACTTTACGCAGGGGTATATTGCCTATACCTATTATTCCGATTTGCTGGATGGAACAGTGCTCTATCGCGGATCGATGTTAGCCAATGGAAATCAGCTGTCCCTTGGATTTAAAAGTGAAGATCCCACTCAAAATGATGATGGCCAGGCCATCGGTGTGGTTTCACATGATCCTGATGAAAAGGGCGCAGTCAAAATCATGCTGCATTTTTTCTATCATCAGCCGGTTTATCAGGGCGGTGGTAGGGGTACCGTTGTATGTGTTAAGGATGAGTGAAATGAAAAATATAACCTTGCAGTTGAAAACAATCGCAGTCATTTTACCTGTCAACAATCCAGAAATATTGAGCCAAGCTGATTTAGACTCCTATCAAACGGATGATTGCTATTTCAAGCTATCCTATGTCAACACACCACTCAAAGAGCTCAATACCGTCATCGATGCGGTGAAGGTCGTGCCTTTGGTATTGGAGAAAATGGTTGAAGCTGAAAAGAGTGGCGCTTCAGCAGTGATCGTCTACGCGTTTGGTGATGTCGGTATTAAAGAAGGGAAGGCATTGGTTTCAATCCCTGTTATGGGATTGGGTAAGGTTGCATCACATATGGCTGCCCTTTTGTGTCGCAAACGCTTTACTATTTTGCCTGGAATGCTCGCTCATAATGCTTTCATTGAGGAAATGATTTTTGACGAAAGCCTGGAACGCAAATTTATTCCCGCAAGCTATGCTCCGGAAGTCAGTCCCATGCAAATTAGAACGGATGCCAATCTTTTACAAAAACTGATGGGCTGTGCGAGCAAAGAAATTACCGAAAATAAAGTCGACACCTTTACTTTGGGATGTGGCAGTTTTATTGGGGTTGCCAAAAAACTAGAGCTTGCTTTAAGAGAAAAGTTCAAGCTGCCGATTATTGTGATTGATCCTGTTGAAGTGCCATTCAATGTTGTAAAGGCGTTGGTTTAGGGAACTAGGGGTGACAGATTTTATGCAGAAAGCCAAACTCCTCCTCGACCGATTTATCGCGGATGCTCAAACTGTTTTTGGTCAACGTATTCAAGCCATTTATAAAATTGGTAGCTTGGGCTCGCATGGTGATTTTTCGCTATGCAGTGATGTGGATGTGGCCTTATTTTTGGATGAAGTTCGCGATGCTGATTTTGAGAAAGTTCAGACATTATGGGATAGCTTGAAGCAATCAGGTTTAGCGTATGCCGATCGTCTTTCGGTGTTTTGGTCAGGGTCTCCAGAACAATTCAATCAAGGAGTGGGACGTTTCCCTGCGCTTGATCGCCTGGATTTACTGCAACATGGCATTTTGCTTGAGGGAAAAGATCTTAGGGACAATTTTGCCATGCCGTCTCATCAGGCAGTTGTTTTAGAAAGCAAAGCCTTTATCCATAGTTTTATGCTCACCCCTGAAAAACAAGAAGAGTTGCAGGAAAACCCCGAGGCTATTTTGCAAAAAGGAACACGCTATTTTACCAAATTCGTGCTATTTCCCGTACGTCTCATTTTTACTTTGGATCATCCCGGCATCCTTGGTTCAAATCAAGATGCCGTGAAACATTACTACACAACCTGGCACAAAGAGGTGCCTGAAGCCTTTGAGCTGATTAAGTTTGCGTATGAAGCCAGAATGCACGCAGCTCATGAACCGGTTGTTTATGATCTGCAACCCTTGCAAGCTGCGCTTTTACCCCTATATGATTATTGTGTGAAACGTTATCAGGAGGCCGCATGCCCTACGCCATAAGTGATAGATCAAACCAACCCGTTCAAATTTATTATGAAGACATCGGCGATCCTGCTTTGCCTGTCCTCGTGATGCAGCACGGGGATGGCAACGACTCCCAAAATTGGAAGTCTTTAGGCTATGTTGAAAGGCTCACGCCACATTTTCGGCTCGTTTTGATTGATTATTTGGGTTATGGTCAAAGTCAGAAAGTCTATGATCCTGAAGCCTACAGAATGCCGCTGTTAGCGGGGGATACCATTGCCGTGCTGAAATACTTAAAAATCACCAAGCCTGTTACCTTTTTTGGTGGGTCAATGGGCGCACGTCTTGGGTATGAGCTGGCTATCACTTCCGAATATGCCGATTATTTTAATGCCTTCATCCTCAATGGGATGGGAACTGGTGTCATCGATATCGTTAAGGAGTTTGCCAAATGGGTAGATATCGGGGGCATGCCCTATGTTGTCAAGCAAATGGAAGAAACTTTTATGGTTGAAGCTTTTCCAGAGGCAGTGAGAGAGACTTTTTTACGGAATGACCCTCAAGCCTATCGCGCGGCTAACACCAATCCCTGGCCCAGTATCGCGGATCAGGTGCACTTGATTAATAAACCGGTTTTGATGATCTGTGGTGAATTGGCAGCTGAGCGTGCAGATATGGAAAATGCAGCCAAGCTGATCAAGCAGGCTGATTTTAAAATCATACCAGACCTCGATCATGCCCAAGCCTATTGGTATAGTGAGAGGGTTGCGCCTTTGATCATAGCGTTTGTTGACTCATTAAGGGGAAAAATATAATGCATATCTACACACTCTCCGCCACCGAAATTGTGGCAAAAATTAAAGCGTGCGAACTGTCTTGTGTTGAGGTGGCCACAGCTTTTATTGATCGCATTAAAGCCGTGAATCCAGCAATCAACGCTATCCATCAATTTGATCCGGCGCGGATTCTTGCCGATGCACGACAAAAAAATATGGACATTCAATCCGGCAAAAAATTAGGCAAATTGCATGGCTTGCCGATCTCTTTAAAAGATTCGTTTTATGCCCCGGGTTTTCGGGGTGCCAAGGGCTGCATTCATCTCTTTCATGCTTCCGCTACGGATAAGGCGGCCACCATTGTACAAAGACTACTGGATGAAGGCGCGATTATTTTAGGAATCACAAATGCCCCTGAGTTTTGTGCCGCGTTTGAAACGGACAATGCCTTGAATGGTCGCACGAATAATCCCTACGATTTAAATAGAACACCTGGTGGCAGCAGCGGAGGCGAGGCTGCGCTGATTGCGGCAGGAGGCTCTCCTATTGGCATTGGTTCAGATGCAGGAGGGAGTATTCGCGAACCGGCTCATTACTGCGGCATCTCAGGAATTAAGCCCAGCAAAGGCCTGGTGCCCACAACGGGGAATGTCCCGAATGATGCCGGAGGCATGCACAGTAATTTGCTCTGCTATGGCCCGATGGCGAGGCATGTGGAGGATCTCGAGCTCATTCTCTCGGTGATTGCAGGCACGGATGATGGTGATCCTGCCAGCGTACCGATACCACTGCAAACTTCAAATATGGTGGATGTTTCCAAATTGGATGTTATTTATTTTTTGGATAATACTGAAAAATCTCCCGATACAGATACCATGCAAAATATAGAGTCCGCGATAGAGAAGCTATCACCTCATGTCAAAAGCATGACGATTGTTTCATTGCCTGATATTTTAAAGGAAACCTATCGCTTAGTGTGGGAACCTTATTTTATGGGCGGCGATCAAGGAAAAACATTTTTACAGGGCTTATCGGAACTGAAAGAGCCAAAGTTTGCACCACTGTTACGACGTTATCTCAAGGACATGCAAACGCTTTCGTTTGACACCGCAGAGTTGCGTTTGCGAATCACGCAAATGCACCAATATAAACAGGCCTTTTTAAAACTTATGGCCAATGCCGCCATTTTGTTGTGTCCCGTCAGTGCAACTCCTGCAAGACTGCACGGGACGACCCATGACAATCTGAAAGATTACACCTATACAATGATGCCAAATTTAACCGGCGCACCTGCAGCTTCAGTCAATTGTGGGTTTTCAAAAGAAGGATTGCCGATTGGATTGCAAATCATCGCCAAACCCTGGCAAGACCACAAAGTCTTAGCCTTTGCAAAAATGACACAGGACGTTTTTGGGATTCCTAACGTGGTCAATGTCAACAAACAAAAGGAGTGAAAATGAGCTTATTCTGTATTATTGCCAAAGATGTCAAGGACTCTGCTAAAAAGCGTCAAATCCATTTGGATGCCCATTTAGAAGCCTTGCAAAAACTAAATCGCGAAAAACGACTTTTCTCCGCTGGGCCGATTTACAAAGGTGAAACGAGTACAAACAATGCGGATATGTGCGGCAGTTTGCTCATCGTTGATTTTGAGAGCCTGGCGGATGCCAAAGCCTGGTTTGAAAGCGAGGCTTATCAGCAGGCAGGGGTTTATCAGTCGTTTGAGATGAAGCCTTATCTTGATGCGATGCCGTATTGTTAGGATACACAACGCCAGAATAATTCTCGGAAAACGAGCCTATCAATTCCAAAGGCTTCAGCTTCAGTATTTTTCAATGAAATTATTCCGGGCTTTAAGTATTTAACCTGCCTGGTGACCGTAGCGCCTATCAACGCCGCAATGTTTGCATTGTGGATCATATGCGTCACCTGTTGTGTATCTACATCAAAATGATATTTGCCATAATAAGCAAGATAGTCCACGGATAGCGCTATTTCCTGTTTTGCAGACTTTACTTTGGGAATATTCAACTGCACGGCCATTGTCCCTGTAGAGGTGTAAATCAATATTCCTGAACCTTGATTAGCAGGATCCTTGAGACTTTGACCATTGCTATCCGTCAGAATAGAGCCTGTAAATTCCCATTCCCCGACTAAATTTTTCAGCATATTCACCCCCTTACAAAATGCGCTTTAATATTTCATTAAATTCCTGGGGATGCGTCCAGAAAGGGGCATGCCTTGCTCCGCTTATTTCATGAATTTTGACATGAGGATTCAGGGCGTTGATATTTTTCCATGCGATCTTTGGGACATTTTCATCTTGATCACCCATAATCAAATCAATGGGGCAGTGAATATATTTAAACTCCTGGCGCAAATCGGTCGCATCACAAATTTCAATACGCTTGAACAAGAGCTCATTACTAATGCTAGAAGGCCCATTCCATAATTTCTCACCCTCGCGGTAGATGGAGGGCTTGGGATGAATATTCTCAAACTCATATTCATAAACGATTTTGAGCAAATCTTTTGCACCTTTACCTGCTTGGAGTATAGAAAAAAATATGGGAGTAAAACCAGGTTGGGGCACGCCAATCCAACCTTCCGTAGCAATAAATTTAGGACTGGCTCCAATACCAACAAACCGTTTTACGCGCCGAGGATACCGTGCAGCAATGGATTGACACACCAAGCCACCGAAAGACCAACCCACATAAATTGCTTTTGATGGAAGTTCCTTGACTACATAATCGGCCATATCATGAATTGTATGGATGGCGTCATCCCAAGTGCTGCTACCTGTCCCCGGCAAATCAATATTGGTGACGCGATAATGCTTGGCGAGTTCTGCAGCCACAGGGCGCATGTCTTTGTGGCTTACGCCGCCGCCATGAATGACAACCACATCCTCACCCTGACCTGTTATTTCTTTAAAAATAGTCATATTCAGGCCTTAATGCAGTTTAAAATTTTGTTAAATTCCTCCGGGTGCGTCCAGAATGGCAGATGTTTTGCACCGGCAATACTATGAATTTTGATTTTGGGATTGAGAGCTTGTAGCTGTGCTGCCGATGTAAATAGAACCTTAATATCATCCTCACCCATTATGAAATCAATGGGACAGGAAATGCCAGCAAACTCTTTTCTCAAATCAGTTGCGTCACAAATCTCAATCCCTTTAAATAAGATATCTTGGGGAATGTCTGGAGCTTGATCCAATAAGCGGTTGAGAGCAGAAAATTGAGCGGGTTTGGGATTGATTGCTAAAAATTCGCCCGCATAATCTTCTTTAAGCAAAGCTTTCAACCCCTTTTCTTTCACGACATCAAAGGCAACACAAAAACCAGGAGCCGGAAAGCCAACCCAATGATCCGCTGCAATTAACTTTGGAGTGGTACCAATTCCGATTAAATGTTTTACACGTTTGGGATACTTTGCTGCAATGGCAATTGAAATCAAGCCTCCAAAAGACCAGCCCACATAAATGGCTTCTTTGGGCAGATGAGGCAAGACCTGCTCTGCAAGATCATGAATGGTTTCAGTTTGGGGATCCCAATCACTGGTACCGATACCTGGCAAATCAATATTAGTGACGCGATAGTGTTTAGCTAATTCTTTCACAACCGGTTGCATATCCATATGATTACAACTCCAGCCATGAATCACAACCACATCGGGCCCTTGACCTTTTACTTCCTTAAAAATGTGCATATCATTTCCGCGTGAGTAATACTATAGATAGTTTATATTGCATCTTGAAAAATACAAGCAGGTGTTTGAAGTTTAGGGTCTACGGTCGCAGCTTCGGCTCTGTTCCGAAACACACGGTAGAATATTTTGATATCATTGACTTGAATGAATGGCACTTCTTATTCCTTAGCTTTATCTGAGGTCTTCCTTGCAGGTGAACCACTGACAAGCAATTTTAATCCCTTTAATTTTGGGGCGATCGGGTAAAGTTAAGAAATCCACTTTTTAATTCTAATTTTTTAGGTATCGCGATGATAGCAAGCTATGCTACACTGCGCAAAATATTTTCAATCAATGCAGGAGAGATGATGCCATCGGTACTGTTTGTCAATCCATTGAGACCAGGAAAGTTGAGTGCCTATAAAGAAGGTTAAAATGAAAAATATGACTTTACAGTCCTTGACAGATTCAGTTTGGACTTAAATTCTCAAAAATTTATACCTATGTCGCCCCATCAAGATTAATTTTAAGTGTCTGCAAGATTTCGCGCTGGACTTTGGTGGCTTCGGTTAAGATGCTGCCATATGTTGCCAACATACTTGATTTTCATGAGCGTTTCCATTTCTTCAAGGAGTTGTTTGAACGCATACCCACTAGTAATAGATTTTATTCATATTTACGCGAATAAATAATGTAAATTTATCGATTCTTAACTGCGAATAGTAGCTAAAATCAGAATCAAAAAGCGATTTGCAATTAATATAATTAAAGAATATCCTATAGATTCACATTAGTTACTGGCAGGTATATTTTATGCCTTACGCAAAAGTTGAGAATGTCAGACTGTATTATCAAATATATGGAGCTGAGTATGAGCTTCTGGAAGATTCTGCTCGAAAAAAGCCTACTCTTGTTGCTGTTCATGGGGGTCCGGGAACCGATCATATTTTTTACGATGTCCCAACACTTTCTGATGCGTCCGAGTTTGCTCAGGTAATCTTTTACGATCAGCGTGGTAATGGGCGTAGTATCGATATCAATCCTGAACATTGGAATTTACGTCAGTGGGCATTAGATTTACATTCATTTTGTGAGACGTTAGGGCTTGAAAAGCCTTTTATACATGGCATCTCCCTTGGAGGATGGATAGCACAGTTATATGCAAGTATGTATCCAGAGGAACCTGGCGGAATTATTCTCACAGATACGGAGGCCTATGTGAATATTTCAAAAATACTAGACGCCTATGAACATAAGGGAGGGCCCGAAGTTCGGGAAATTGCGAGGCGTTTTCTTTATGCTCTTGATACAGATGCC
>CAYGFJ010000050.1:0-8436 GCA_964349115.1 uncultured Francisellaceae bacterium | reverse complement strand
CAAGACGACCGCCTTTTACATGGCAGTGGGGTTGGTGCAGCCCAATCGGGGCAAGATTTTTTTGGATGAGAAGGACATTACCAGCTTGCCTATCCACAAACGAGCGCGTCTGGGCTTAAGTTATCTTCCTCAGGAAGCCTCTATTTTCAGGAAGCTGTCTGTCGAGGACAACATCATGGCCATTCTTGAGTTGCAAGATTTAACAATTGATGAGCGCTTCCAAAAACTGGAGTATTTGCTGGATGAATTTCACATTCAACACATTCGAAAAAGCATGGGCATCAGTTTGTCAGGGGGCGAGCGTCGTCGCGTTGAAATTGCAAGGGCCCTTGCCACTTCACCGTGTTTTATTCTCCTGGATGAGCCCTTTGCTGGAGTTGACCCCATTTCTGTCATTGACATCAAGCGCATCATCAAGCAATTGAAAGACAAAGGCATTGGCGTCTTGATCACTGACCATAATGTTCGCGAAACCCTGGACATCTGTGAGCGCGCCTACATCGTCAATGCGGGCGAGATCATCGCTGAAGGCGGCGCCAATGAAATCCTCAACAATGACCAAGTCAAAGCGGTCTACTTGGGTGAGTCATTCAAGTTGTAAATTGAGGGGGAGTTAAGGTTTAAACAGATCCGTTAAGGCATGGAAAACCTCTGCCATGGTATGGAGATCTAATGTGCACAAGGGTTCAGTGCTTTGGAAGCGTTGATTATCGATGCTGCGAATTTGGTCCAGAATAAGATCAGAATCTTGGTTTAAATTGTCCTGTGCAGCCACGCGAAAGCGCAGAGCGTTGCTGTCAGAAAGTTGCGTTGTCAGGGGGAGGATGATCGTGGAGGGGTGTTCAGTATCCAGCAGAGCTTGGGCTTGAATGACCAGAACAGGCCTTGTTTTTGATACCTCAGAAGGCGCTTGTTTGCGTTGGGGATTCAAATTGGCTAAGTAGATGCCTCCATATTGGAGGAAGTTACTCATTAAAATCATCCTCAAATGCTGCAAACTCAGCATTAATGGCTTGGCTTTGGCCCCGCACTTTCAGGCTAGATTGTTGAAAATGACGAGTGCGCAGCTTTTTTTGTTCTTGCGCATTTAACATTCTCAGTGCAAGACGGATATAGCAAGATAAGCTTATTCCTTGAATTTTTGCAGCGTGTTGGCTTTGTAAATAAAGTTGTTGATCAATGCGTGCAGTCAGTGTATGCATGGCTTTTTCTCGTTGTTTAATTGTATTCGAAATTGTAATACATTTTGTAGTTTTCAACAAGCTTGTTTACGGGCTGCGATAGCTCAAAGTTTCTGATAGATGCTTGACGGCGATGGTGGGGGAAAGGTCTAAGTCAGCGATAGTGCGGGCGACACGCAGAATACGGTGGGTGGCGCGGGGGGACAATTGTAGTTCACGCATGGCTGACAAAAGGATGCCTTGTTCTGTGTCACCCAGGGTGCAATGGGTTTCCAAAGCTTTGTTTGCGAGTTGGGCATTGATGACGCCTTGACGTTCAATTTGAAGGGCGCGACAGACGATGACACGGTTTTGGATGGAGAGACTGTTTTCCTCAGCATTCTTTTGTTTTTTGATGAGTTCATCATAAGGCAAGTCGCGGATATGCACATGCAAATCAATGCGATCGAGCAAGGGGCCGGAGAGTCGGCTTTGATAGCGTTGGATTTGTTCGGGTTTGCAGCGACAGCTTTTTCGAGAGGACCCATAATAGCCGCAAGGGCAAGGATTCATAGCGGAAATCAGCTGAAAGCGTGCGGGAAACTCCACCTGATCTTTAGCGCGAGAAATGTGAATAACCCCTGATTCTAGAGGTTCACGCAAGACTTCCAACACTTGACGTTCAAACTCTGGCAGTTCATCCAGAAATAAGACGCCATGGTGGGCCAAAGAAATTTCTCCTGGTTTTGGATTGCTGCCCCCACCAACCAGGGCAATGCCAGAGCTGGTGTGGTGCGGCGAGCGAAAAGGACGGTCATATAAAGATTTGGCAGATAGGCGATGGCCACGAATGGAGTACAGGCTGGCAGTTTCAATCGCCTCGCAGTCGTTCATCGGAGGCAAAATGCCAGGCAAGCGGGAGGCCAGCATGGTTTTGCCTGTTCCGGGAGGGCCTTGCATCAGAACATGATGGCCACCAGCCGCTGCAACAATCAAAGCCCGCTTGGCCTGGGTTTGGCCCACGACATCTGCAAAATCAATAGCAGAGGCAGAGGTTTCGTCATCATTGTCATGGGCCTGATAGGCCGTTAAAGGACTGTGTCCTTGCAAATGACCGCAGACTTCCAATAAATGCTGAGCGGGATACAGCTGAACGCCTTTGATAAACCCCGCATCGATGCAGCTTTTTTTTGGGAGGATCAGTTTCTTTTTGGCAAGATACGTGGCATAGGCAAAGGGAAGCGAGGCTTGGACAGGGCGCAAATCCCCACTCAAAGCCAGCTCTCCTGCAAATTCATAGTCTTTCAGTTCATCGCCTTTGATTTGAGCGCTGGCTGCTAAAATTCCTATTGCAATGGGTAAATCAAATCGCCCGCCTTCTTTAGGGATGTCTGCGGGGGCTAAATTGACGGTGATCCGCCCATCAGGGAATTCGAATCCGCAATTGATGATCGCACTGCGGACCCGCTCTTTGCTTTCTTTGACCACTGTTTCAGGCAGACCTACGATCACAAAAGCAGGCAAACCATTGGAAATGTGCACTTCCACCGCGATAGAGAGCGCTTTCATGCCAAATTGTGCGCGGGTGTTAACGATGGCGAGATTCATTTCTTTTTTTCAAACGCTTTCACGCGCTCTTCCAAATCTTGCACTTTGGCTTTCAAAGTTTGCAAGAGTTCAAGATGCTTTTCAAAATCCGTTTCCGTCACAATATGAAATTGTGACAGCACTTTATGAGCCACATCATGGACTTTTGATTTAAACTCCGCCTGACAATGAATCACTGATTCAGGCAGGCAATCCGTGACTTTATTCACGAGGCGGGTGAGCAGGTCTTTATCAATCATCAGTATTTCTCCTTATTTCGATGCATTTTATGGTCAGATTTATTTAAAGTCAAGTCGTTTAGAAACTTTATTTTCTCCTGAATTTGTTTTTCAAGGCCACGATCAGTGGGCTCGTAAAAAGTGCGTGTTCCTTTGAACCCTTCTGGAAAATAGGAGACTCCCGCTGCAAAAGCATAGGGCTCATCATGGGGGTAGCGATAATTTTTGGGTCGATTGCGCAAGTGAAGGGGCACGTCCAAAGAGCCATTGCGTGCCACAGCCTGTAGGGCAGCTTGATGTGCAAGGTAGACCGCATTGCTTTTGGGCGCAACGGCGAGGTAGGACACTGCTTGGCTCAAGGCCAATTCCCCTTCGGGAACCCCCAGGCGTTCGACGACGTCCCAGGCGTTTAATGCCAATTCCAGCGCCCGTGGGTCCGCATTGCCAATGTCCTCTGAGGCCATGCGCAACAGTCTGCGAGCGATATACAAAGGGTCAGCGCCTGATTGCAACATTCGAAGCAGCCAATATAAGGCTGCATCGGGGTCGGAACCACGAATGGATTTGTGGAGGGCGGAAATGAGGTCATAAAAATAATCGCCCCCTTTGTCAAAACGAAGCAAACTGTGGCCGATGACGGCTTCAAGAGTGTCTTTGCTTATTCTGGCTTCTGGACTTGTCAAATCCGCTGCCATTTCCAGCAAGTTCAATAATTGTCGTGCATCGCCATCGGCGGCAGCAATTAAAATGGCTCGCTCTTCAGCGTCAAGCTGCAATGTGTGTTCGCCCAGCCCATGTGTTTTGTCTGTCAAAGCGCGATCCAGAAGCCCAGTCAAATCCTCCTCACCCAAGCTTTTTAAAACATACACCCGAGCTCGTGATAAAAGGGCATTGTTGAGCGAAAAAGAGGGGTTTTCCGTGGTCGCCCCAATCAGGGTGATCAATCCAGTTTCAACCCCTGGCAAAAATGCATCTTGTTGGGAGGTGTTAAATCGATGAATTTCATCCACAAAGACAATCGTGGCTTGATCTAATTGATCTCGGCGATATCGCGCTTTTTCCAAAACCTCACGAATGTCTTTGACCCCGGAGAGCACAGCAGACAGGCGTTCAATGCTGGCATGGGCCTGATTCGCCAACAATTCTGCCAAAGTCGTTTTGCCTGTTCCCGGCGGCCCCCACAAAATCATAGAGTGAAGGAGTCCCTTTTCAATCGCAATTTTCAATGGCCTGCCTTCCCCAATCAAGTGGGCTTGACCCACGTACTCATTCAAGTTGCGTGGCCGCATCCGGGCGGCTAAGGGGGCACAAGCATTCAAGGATGTTCCACAATATCTAAAACACGAATACTATCCTTCATATTGATGAGTATGCAAGCCTGGGTGTCTGGGATTTTGCTCTAAATAAGCCAAAGCTTTGAGCGTGGCTTTATATGCTTTGAGGAAAGTGGGATTGTGGGACTTATTGCTTAGATTGGCATTTAGTGGAACACAGTGATAAAGTCGCTTTGATTTTTCAGGGCAATGAGCCTGATGATGTCCTTAATGTCCCCGGCCTCAGGGTCTTACACTGGATGGAGTAATCAAGTCAACATGATGCATTTGCCTCATACTACAGTCATCATCGGCGCAGGAGCGGCGGGGCTCATGTGCGCGATTGAGGCAGGAAAACGCAGTCGATCGGTTTTGGTCGTAGACCATGCCAATAAAGTGGGAAAGAAGATTTTGCTCTCGGGGGGAGGGCGTTGCAATTTTACCAATCGCTATGCGTCCCCAGGCAACTACTTGTCAGACAATCCTCATTTTTGTATTTCAGCTTTGAAGCGGTTTACGCAATTTGATTTTGAGGCGTTGGTGCAGAAACATGGGCTGGCTTATCACGAGAAAACCTTGGGGCAGCTGTTTTGCGATGAGTCAGCCAAAGATATTGTGAATCTCCTTTTGAAGGAATGTGATGAGGCAGGGGTGAAGGTTCGCCTTGATACCAAAATCAGTGTTACAAGGGGGGCCAATGGATTTCAGCTGAATACGCCCACAGAGCAGATTCACTGCCAGTCCCTCGTTATCGCCACTGGTGGGCTCTCTTTTCCAAGCATGGGCGCAAGCCCCTTTGGGTATCAGATTGCAGCGCAATTTGGATTGAAAGTTTTGCCTGTGCGTGCAGGCTTGGTGCCCTTGACGCTCCATCGCAAAGACTTGGATATTCTGGCCCCTTTGTCAGGCTTGAGTTTTCCGGTGGAAGTCTCAGTCAAAGATCAGTCATTTCGTGAAGCCCTGCTGTTCACCCATCGGGGATTGAGTGGCCCAGCGATTTTGCAGATTTCATCGTATTGGCATCCTGGGGAGGTGCTCCACATCAATCTGTTGCCGGATGAAGACGCCCTTGAGTTTCTCAAAGCTCAGCGGGCTTTGCGTCCTAAGGCTGAACTCAAAACCATTTTGGCCAGCATATTTCCCCTGCGTTTTGCTGAGGCTTTATGCGTGCATTGGCTGCCCAACAAACCCATCAATCAGTACAATGAAAAAGAATTGACAGAGATTGCCAACACTTTGAGTGACTGGCACATTATTCCCAATGGGACTGAGGGTTATCGCACAGCTGAAGTCACTCTGGGAGGGGTTGACACCCGTGAGGTCTCTTCCAAAACCTTTGAAGCGCTTAAAGTCCCGGGCCTTTATTTTATCGGCGAAGTTTTGGATGTGACCGGCCATCTGGGGGGCTTTAATTTTCAATGGGCCTGGGCATCCGGATATTGTGCGGGGCAGTTTGTGTAGGTATCATCAGTTGACGAAGAGATCACCTTGATGACGGAGGCCCCGATGAATTTTGATTTAAACCTGCCCCAGGCTTTGACGCACTTAGACACGCTGCTCGATGAGGGGCGGGCTTTGGTGGCTCAGGTTAAAGCAGAAACCATGCCGAGCTATGCCAATGTCGTGGATGCAATGACAGTATTCGACAATAAACTTCACCGCTTTTGGGCGCCAATTTCTCACTTAAACTCAGTCCAAAACAGTGATGCGCTTCGTCCGATTTATGAAGCAGGCTTGGCCAAACTGACAGACTATGGCATGGAAGTGTCCCAAGATGAAGGCCTGTTTCGTCAGTATGAAGCCATCGCAGAGTCAGCAGATTTTGAGATATTGAGCACGGCTCAACAAAAAGTGATTGAGCATGCGTTACGGGATTTTCGTTTGTCTGGCGTTGCGCTGCCAGAAAAAGAAAAGGCGGCGTTTAAAAAAATGGAGACTGAGCTTTCCGATTTGGCCACTCAGTTTGAGCAACACCTGATGGATGCCATTGATGCGTGGACTTATCACACTGACGAGGTCAGCGAATTGGAAGGTCTGCCTGCCCATTTACTGGATCAGGCGCGGGTGAAGGCCAAATCCTCAGGGTACACATTTGGATTGGATGCGCCCACTTATATGGTCATCATGAGTTATGCCAAAAACCGCAGCCTGCGGGAGCATTTCTATCGTGCCTTTGTGACGCGAGCATCTGACTTGGGTGACCCTGCTTTTGACAATTCAGATCTCATGGTCGATATTTTAAAGCTACGCCAGGCTCAGGCGAAACTCTTGGGTTTCAAAGATTATTCCCACTATGCCCTGGAAGGCAAAATGGCACCTTCTTTGAAAGCAGTCATTCACTTTCTCGAAGGCTTGGGCCAGGCTGCCAAAAAAGCAGGCGCAGCTGAAATCAAAGCCTTGCACACTTTTGCTGAGTCCCAAGGCTTTATAGGCCCGCTGCAGTCTTATGACATTCCCTATTATGCAGAGCGGATGAAAGAATCGTTGTTTGGTTTTTCAGAAGAGGATCTGCGTCCCCACTTCCCCATCTCCCGTGTTCGGGCAGATTTTTTTGCTGTATTACACGAGATGTTTGGCCTCAGTTTCCATAAAAAAGAAGTGTCTGTTTGGCATCCGGATGTTGAATTTTTTGAAGTCTTTGACGAAACCGGTAGCTTGCGTGGTGGCATTTACATGGATTTATATGCTCGGGAAAAGAAGCGTTCTGGCGCCTGGATGGATGACGCAGAAGGTCGCCTCTTCAAATTGGATGTGACCCAGCATCCTAAAGCCTTTTTGACCGCCAACTTTTTGCGAGGAAAAGCGGGCGATGAGAGCTTTTTGACCCATGATGATGTCATCACCCTGTTCCACGAAATGGGTCATGTCTTGCAACATGTTTTGACCCAAGTCGATGAACCTGCCGTTTCAGGCATCAGCGGTGTGGCCTGGGATGCGGTGGAATTTCCCAGTCAATTTATGGAACATTTTGCCTGGAGCGACCGCGTCCTCTCCGCCTTGCCTTCCGATTTGAAAGCCCAGTTGCTGCAAAGCCGTATTTTTCATGGTGCCCTTCAGATGTTGCGTCAATTGGAGTTTGCTTTGTTTGACTTGGAACTCCATCAGTCTCACCAGATCAAAACTCCCCAAGACATCAACATTCTCTTAAATCAAGTCCGTGCCCAAGTGTCCGTCATCAAAGTTCCTGAGTACAACCGTTTTCCCCAAAGTTTCAGTCACATTTTTGCAGGCGGTTACGCCTCGCTGTATTACAGCTACAAATGGGCTGAAGTCTTGTCTTGTGATGCCTTTCTCTTGTTCGACGAAAAAAAGGAAGCCCTACCTGTCTTAGGCAAACGCTTCCGCGAAACCGTTTTGGAACTGGGGGGCTCGGTGGATGCCATGGATGTTTTTATTGCCTTTAGAGGTCGCCCACCCAATGGTGATGCTTTGTTGCAATACGCGGGGATTTTACTATGAGTTTGAGGCTGCTCGTGTTTGTGTTTTGTGATAGGATCATTACCTCATTTTTCTTTTCAACGGAGACTTAAAATCATGAAAAAAATGCTTTTAGCAGTTCTGGTACTAGGGGTTCCTTTTGGACTCGAAGCGGATCAGGTGGCGATTTCGCCCGCGATGAGCACCTTACAGACTCAAATGAGGCAGCTCAGTAATCAGTTGGCGAATGCAACGCAGGCGATGAATACAGTGGAGTCGCAATTGGCCGCAACACAGAAGCAGTTGGCAGGGGTAGAAACGCAGGTGACGCAGTATTCCGACCCGGTGATCAAGCAGTTTCGGTGGGTGGATGTATCGAGCAATCAGTTGCCAAAGAATGCGATAGTGGCTGCCCAAAATGGGGCGACGTCACTTTATATTTGCCAAGCCAATTATTCGAATGGGGGAGGGTATTCACCGGATAGCAATACCCTTCTGGAGCCTGGCGTTGTGTCCGACAAAGGCTGTGTGATTACGTATTCTGGCAATGCGTATTTGGTGCCGGACTATGCGGTCTTGACCAGCAATGTGTCAGGGTATTGGATCAGTGGGGATCAGGTGAAAAGCAATGTGAGCCGCCCACCTTATTATCCGCTTGCATTTGTCCGGAATGGCGACAATGCCATGGCCGCGTCAGCGCCGTCCAACGAACCTACGCCG
>CAYGFJ010000049.1:0-8507 GCA_964349115.1 uncultured Francisellaceae bacterium | reverse complement strand
CCTGTCGGCCCTTGTCTTTTGGTTTATAAGGCGGCAGGGACTCATGATAAGCCAATGCATAAAAACATAGTTTTACAAAACACAAAGTAATAGTTATAATTAACATAAAAACAGTGTTAATGGATTTTTATGGATACGCCTCAGATTATTGCTGAAGCCTTGCAGAGGGTGAAAATGGTCACCCATCAACGGCAGGCTGATGTTATCCAAGCACAAGAAATTCAAAGAAAAGATCGGGAATTATTGCTCCGAACGGGATGGCTGCAGGAAGTCATGAAAGGATGGTACTTGTTGTCACGTCCAGACCTTTTGAGAGGAGACTCTACGGCTTGGTATGCCCATTTTTGGGATTTTTTAAGAGTGTATCTCAATAAAAGATTTCAAGAGGAATACTGCCTTTCTGCGGATTCATCACTTGCTCTTTATACCCAAGTATCGATGATTCCCTCTCAGGTGATTGTGATGGTTGCAAAAGGAGGCAGTAACCACTATCCACTTTTACATAATACTTCTGTACTCATTTATGCGGATGCTAAAAATTTACCCAGTGAACGGACTCCCATCAATGGCTTACAATGCATGTCCTTGGTGATGGCCTTATGCCGAGTTTCTCCATTGTATTTCACCAAGCAACGCGAAGATGCTGAAATTGCTTTGAGGCTTGTGAAGAATCCATCTGATCTCAGTCTTGTGCTCATTAAGAATAATTACAAAACGGCCGCAAGTCGTTTAATCGGCGCATATCAAGGGATTGGAGAGCTTGAGTTTGCTCGTAAAATTGAACGAGATCTTGATGCAGCCGGTATGTTTGTATCTCCGATCAGTCCATTCATACCACACGCTCCGTTTATATTAACAAGGCGTGAACGCTCCCCTTGTGCAGCAAGAATTGAAGCCATCTGGTCTGCAGAGAGAGACAGCATCATAAACGTTTTTCCTGTGGCACCCGGATTGCCGACAGACCAAGTGGCTTATTTAAGCCATATTGATGATATTTATGCGGAAGATGCGTATAACTCTTTATCCATTGAAGGCTACAAAGTAACAGATGCCTTAATTGAACGGGTTAAAACACAAGAATGGAATCCTGACTTAAATCCAAATGACCGGGATTTGAAGAATGGACTGGCTGCACGAGGATATTTTGAGGCATTTCAAGCTGTAAAAGATTCTGTGAGTCGCATATTATCTGGAGTCTCTGCGGGGCAAGTATTGAGCGAGGATGTGCAAGGCTGGTATCAAAAGTTATTTCGCCCGCATACTCAGGCAGGCATTTTATCCATCGAACATTTGATTGGATACCGCAATGATCGCGTGTATATCCGGGGTTCACGGCATTTACCCCCACCAAAAGAAGCAGTGGCCGACGCAATGGACGCTTTATTTCATTGCATCAAAGAGGAGCCATCAGCTGCAGTTCGAGCTGTTCTCGGGCACTATCTTTTTGTATTCATTCATCCTTACATGGATGGGAATGGTCGAATGGCCCGTTTTCTGATGAATGCATTATTCGCAAGTGGTGGGTATTCTTGGACGATTATCGAAAATACTAAGCGAGATCAGTACATGGATGCATTGCGGATTGCCGATGAAGAGCGCAATTTGGAACCGTTCGCACAGTTTATTTATAGGGCGATGAGCGGGGTTCTAATATGAAGTGCCATAAGACTTAGGCGAACCATAGCGAACTGAATGCTTTTGTCAAAATGTAGAAATGCCGCTGGTATGACTTTCTGCTTTTTGTTATAATGCCTGGATTGGAGCGGTATTTTGTAGCTGTGGAGTGGCAGTAAAATAAAGCCGGCTGGTCTGTGTATATAAAAAAGTATATAAAATTTATGCATACAGTCTGCAAAGCCTTATTTTACGTGGTTGTCGGTGCTCTCCGTCGCACCATCTTTCGAATTCAGGTTATCCATGAAATCACTGTTTGAACTTCTCGCGTTTTTAGAGTGTACAGTCATCCCAGATGGGGCCGCTGATGTGTCTATTGACGATTTGTGTTTGGACAGTCGAAAGAGCACAAAGGGCACTTTATTTTGTGCGCTGAAAGGAGAGGCTTTCGATGGCCATGCATTTATTACAGAAGCCATTGATGCTGGGGCCAGCGCTATTTTGTGTGAAACGCTTCCAAGTCTTGGGGAGGCAACCACTGTTCCCATGCAGGCCATTCCACATTTGTATCAAAAACTGGGCGCCCTTGCTGATTATTTTTATGATCATCCTTCCTCAAAACTTAGAATGATTGGGGTGACAGGCACCAATGGCAAAACATCGACAACACATTATTTGGCGCAATATCTGCATTTAATGGGGAAGAAGTCAGCTGTGATTGGAACGGTAGGCAATGGAATCTGGGGGCATATTTCTGAAACGAATTGCACAACGCCAGATGTCTTGTCTTTACATAAAACCCTCGCTTATTTTGTGGCGGAGCAGGTGGAGTATGTGGCGATGGAAGTCTCGTCTCACGCTTTGGCCCAAAATCGTGTGGACGGTGTTCGATTTGAGGCGGCTATTTTTACCAATTTAAGCCGTGATCATTTGGATTATCACAAAAACATGCAGCAGTATGCTGAGGCCAAGGCCAAGTTGTTTGCCCGTTCTGAATTGAAATATGCCATTGTCAATGAAGAGGATGTTTACGCCCCTTTGATGGTTCGTGCTTTGCATCCGGCTGTACGCTGTGTGATGGTCAGCCCTACTCAGCATGAGGAAGGGCGAGATCATTATGTTTTTGCAAAGGACCTCACCCATTCCGACTCAATCACCAGTTTTCAATTGTACAGCCCATGGGGGCATTTTCCGGTCAAAATTAATTTGATTGGCGAATTTAATGTAACCAATATCATGATGGGCATCACTGCTTTGTCTATCATGGGCTTCCCCGCTGAGGAACTGGCCAATTTAAGCTTTTTCATCCAGCCGGTGTTGGGCCGAATGGAGCCTCTGCGCTTGCCCAAGCTGCCCCTTATTATCATTGATTTTGCCCATACACCCGACGCTTTGGAAAAAGCGCTGCAGTCCCTCCAGCTTTATGACAGAACCATTTGGCTGGTCTTTGGATGTGGCGGCAATCGTGATGCTGGAAAACGCCCTCTGATGGCCAAAATCGCAGAATATTATGCAGATCACGTTATTGTGACTGAAGACAATTCCCGCTTAGAAGACATTGAAACCATTTTTGCAGAGATCCGCAAAGGCTTTCAGTATCCCGACAACATTATCTTCATTGAAGACCGTACTGACGCTATTCTCTACGCCCTTAAAGAAGCAGCGCGCGGAGATATTATCATCTTGGCAGGCAAAGGCCATGAAACTTATTTAGATAAAGCCGGTCATAAAGAACATTATGACGAGCGCGAAGTGGTCATGAAATACTTCATGGCGCGTTAAATCGATGCCCGAATGTTCATTGCTGCTTCCTTACTGTTGTTGAAGAAGCCTGCATTATCAGCAATTTTGGGCTGAAGAGTAATGGCAAGAATAAGGGTGGGCAGTATTTTTAGCGCCTTTCTGGTTCGGAGCCGCCACCGCCGCCACTTGCAATAGGCATCACAGATAAAGCTGTGCGGCCAAATGTTGGGTCATGGGGACGGAGTGCCCTGTTTATTTCAGGCATGGCCTCATGCACAGCCTGACATAATTCCAGCCAATTGGCAGAAGGGTTGCGTAGATCAGCTATCGTGATCGTCCCTGCCAGGACTGTGCTCACACGTATTTCTGAACGACCAGTCAGCCTAATGCTCTCCTCATAAAACTCTGCACTGACAATTTGGAGTGCATGGTCATAATATCCTTCACGGTCTGCGATTCCATAGATGAATTTCGGCATTTCATCGCTGAATGTATTTGCTGCGCAATTTAAGTATTCCTTTATCTTCTCTATGCTTTCTTTAAAGCGGACAACTGTTGCTGGCTGCGCATCGACTGCTCCGGGGGTGGCCTCATGACCTATCTTGAAAATAACATTGATTGTCTTAATCAGCGCATCGTCAGTGTCCGACTTATTGCGTTCATAATAGGCATAGAGAATATCGATATTTCCTGAGATTGACATAGCGTCATAGAATGCTTGTAGTGATGCATGATTGGGCACTTTATAAGGTTTTGGAAGCCCTGCTGCTGCATATTCATCTGCTGATGCACATGAGAGACGTCCTGTTTTTATGCCATAGGCAGAGAATCCAAGCAGTCCTACGATGTTGGCATAAAAAACGACATTGGCTACAGGTATGAGTCCATCAAGGCCACCACATGCAAGCATAGGCAGCATAAAACTAGTTGTTTTCAGTGCAAGATATGCGCCTGCAGTGCAGAGCATCTTATGTTCATCCCTTTCATTGCTCGATCTGCTCATTAAACGACAATAATAGCCAGCATTGGCGACTGAGAGCCATGATGATATTATAATCAATACAATGAGTTCCGAGGGCATGGATCCATCAAACTTGGCAACTCTGGAGCAGATCCTATTTGGAATAATCAGAGCCCATAGCATGTAAGTAAAAACACTGAGCCAGAATAGCGCTTTTTTCCCCCCTGTCAGTGGCAGAGGCTGTTGTTCTGATGCGCGTACTCTTCCAGCTACTGGTATGGTTGCATCTCCAAGAAGAGGAAGTGTCTCAGGTGCTGCATGCATGATCAAACTCCTTGTATTTTAGTGGAAAAAATTTAATTTATATAAAAAGACTTGCATCATAAAATAATTTTAGTATAATGTAAAGGATAAAGTTTAAGCATTAAGGGATGTGATGGCGGGGGCTGGGCAAGCGGAAAAGGGTTTTGAAATTATCTTTGATGAATCTTATAAAATTGGCTCTAGAAATATAAAAATTTTAGAGATTTTTCAGCCCCCTCTTCGGTATGTATTTCAATTGCCTGTGCAATCGGATGGAGAGGTGATTGTCGAAAAGTTTTTAGGCGACGGGATGCATTGTTTTGTTTTTAAGCTTAAATGGAAGCCTGAGGCTCCCAAGATGGGGGCGCATGAAGGTGAGGAACTTGCCTTGATTAGGTATAAAAAGCCTGTCTTGGCAGAAATTGTGCAGCATGCTGAGATCTTAGAAAGAGTTGGCGAACTGCGAGGCAGAGCGGTTTTTCAAGATAGAGAGGGAAAGTTGATTTTGATTGGCTTGCTCGCGTGTTTTCATCCTGGTGAAACTTTGGGTTCTTTTTTGAGGGAGGAGAAGCTTGCGCTCATGGAGCGCTTAAAAATTATTTTTCGATTGTTTTGCAGCTTGAAAACGCTGCATGATCAGCGCGTTATGCATCGTGATTTATCAAAGAATAATGTGCTTGTTTTGCGCAGAGAAAAAGGGTTTTCTGTATCCATTGTAGATTGTGCAGATGCTGTCTTGGATCAAGAAGTTAAATGGGATATATGGGACTTCACCACTTTTGAATATGCAGCGCCGGAAGTGGCGGCTCAGACCGCACGAGTGCACCACACGCTCCGTGTTCTTGAGCCAGGAACTGCGCTTAAAGATTCAAGAAATGGTCAAATTTTTGTTTTGCAGGGCGAGGCCGAGTGCGCCTATCGTTGGGCTGGGCAGGCAGAAGTGCGTTCGATCCCTTTCACTTTTAAGGGGGAGGGTGGTGGCGTCAAGCTGACTGAAGCCATGACAGCGAGCCTGCTTTTAAAAGTCTTGTGTGATGCGAAAGAGAGAGGGTGTGAAGTCCATGGGCTGCGAGAGTACAGTCTTGCAGGCGATGTTTTTTCAGCGGGAATGCTGGCTCTGACGATTGCTTTAGGGGTCTATCCAAAGGAATTTATAAAAATAGTGGGGGCTCGGGAGTCTGATTGGTCATTCAATCAATATGATTACAATCAGTTGCCTTTTCTGCAAAGTAAAATTTGTCGAAGCTACGAAGGTGCTTTGTCGGCAGAGGGGAGTATGCAATTGGCGTATTTGTTAATACAGATGGTCCATAGCAATCCAAGGGAGAGGCCGGTCAGTAGTGTTATTGTAGAGCAGCTGACTGAGATCTTAATGGCTGTAAGGCCGGCTGGGCAAGTGCTGAGTAGGCCTTGTGTCGAAGCGTGGTCTGATTGTGGGGTGCATGGTGGTGCGGTGTTATAAAGCTGTGCGCCATTTCGGGTGCAGGCTTGTTTTTTTGGAAGTAGATCATTTATAATTACGTAAGTTATGAAACGATAGTTACGAAACGGTGTTGATGAAACTGGAGGGGGGATGGACCACAAAGATTATTTTCCTTTGAAATTGGCGAAGGGAGATCGCTTTTGCAATCGAGTGCAGGAAAGAGACGTGCTGACAGCGAATATCCGTCAGGCGAGGCATACAGTGATGATTTCGCCGCGACGTTATGGCAAATCGTCCTTGGTGCACAGGGTAGTCAATGATTTAAAGCTGCCCTGCGCCAATATCGATTTGTTTTTAGCCCATGATGACAAGGCGGTCACGCGAAGAATATTGGATGGAGTGGGCAGTTTGTTGGCGCAAATGATGCCGCCCAGTCAAAAGGCGATGGCATTTTTTCAGAAGTATTTTTCAAACATCACGATTCACATTGCAGCTGCTGGGTTTGCATTGCAGTCCAGTTATGAAGCCACGTCGATAGGTGCGGTGGAACAGATTTACGAAGCGCTCAAAGCACTGGCAGCCATTGCGGCAAAGACAGGTCAAAAGGTCATTGTTTTTATTGATGAATTTCAGGACATACAAAGCGCTGAAAGCGCGCGGAGTATTGAGGGGGCCATTCGCAATGTGGCGCAAGACACCGATGATGTGGTGTTCGTGTTTTCAGGCAGCAACCGACATTTGCTGCTGCAAATTTTTGATGATCGCTCAAAGCCGCTGTATATGTTGTGTGACAAAATCCATTTGGATCGCATGTCTTCGAAGGACTATTATCCTTATATCCAAGAAGCAGTCATGACCCAATGGGGCAAAAACTGGGATGATGCGACACTCCGAAAGATTATGGTGTTGACGGAGTTGCACCCTTTTTATGTCAATCTGTTGTGCCATGCGCTTTTTCAAAAAAAATCATTTGCAGATGAAGAGAGCGTGATTGCGGCCTGGAAGCAGTGTTATCAAGTCGAAAAACGCAGGCTTTTTGCAGAAGTGGTGCCTTTGCCTTTAAATCAGAAAAAGTTGTTAAAGCACCTGTCAGTGAATCCTACAATGGAGCCTTACTCTGTCCAGCATACAGCAGGGACAGGCATGTCAGCATCCAGTATTAAAGCGGGTTTGGATGCCTTACTTCAAAAAGACCTGGTGTTTGAGGTGGTTTTTGAGGATGAGCAAATTCCTGGATTTAAGGTGGGTGAATTCAGAGTTTTGGACCCGCTGTTGGCTTATGCATTAAGGCAGTATTTTTAAGGTGAAGTCCAATTCCCCTCTACTTATTCAAGGGCCGCTGGCTGGCGTCAGTTGTGCGCCATTTCGGGTGCTGGCTCACATCTGGGGGCAGCCGGCATTTTGTGTGACAGAGATGCTCTCGGCGCATCATTTGATCCATGCGTCCAAGGTGGCGCGGCGGTTTTCTTTTAAGGATCCCAGGGAAGGGAAGGTGTGTTTTCAGTTGTCCGGGACGGATCCCAATGATTTGGCTCGGGCGACAGAGCAGGTGATGGAATGGGGGGCGGATTCGATTGATTTGAATTGTGGCTGTCCAGTTGCCAAAATTCGTAAAAAAGGGGCAGGATCTAAATTGTTGGAAGATCCACATCGTTTGGCGATTTTGGTCCAGGCAATGAAAGCAGTCAGTGGGGTGCCGATTTCTATCAAAATTCGGGTGGATAATGAGGCGGCGCGCTATAGTCTGGAAGCTGCGAAAGCGGCAGAGGATGCAGGAGTCGATCACATCACAGTGCACGGTCGGCATTGGACGGATTCGTATGATACGCCTTGCCGTCAGGATCAGATCGCCGAAATTGTGGCGGCTTTGAGGATTCCCGTGATTGCGAATGGGGATGCCCAAGATGCCGAATCGGTCAAGCATTTGCTTGAGCATACGGGCTGTGCTGGGGTCATGATCTCTCGGGCCGGTGTGGGTCAGCCTTGGATTTTCGCCAAAATCCGCGCTGAATTGGCTGGAGAAATTTATATTCCGCCGTCCCTCGCAAGCATTGGCGATTTATTCTTGCAGCATGTGAGAGGCCTCATCGACTTGGAAGGCGAACCTATCGCCATTTTGCAATCGCGCAAGCTTGTCAAATACTATGCTCGTCCACTTGCCAGCCGGCCTGTTTTGCTGGAGCAAGTCAATCAGGTGAGTGATTATGTCCGTCTTGAAGGTTTGACGCGTGAGTACTTTAACGCTAGAATGCCGCCTCACTTTTGTTGGTCGCGACAAGAGGAAAACAAACTGTAAGGAAAGATCATGAGTCAAAAATTTGTATTCGAAGCTGAATCACGCAAAGACTTGGGGAGAAGTGCGAGCCGCTGCCTACGTCGGAGTGAAAAAATCCCTGCTGTCATTTATGGCGCAGGCAAGCCTGCAGAGTCCTTGACCCTGCAACATAACAAAGTGTTCCATGC
>CAYGFJ010000048.1:4810-8637 GCA_964349115.1 uncultured Francisellaceae bacterium | reverse complement strand
CTACACGAGGATGCAAAAATAAAGGCATGGACAAGCGAGGCTTTGTCATATCTGCGCCCTTGGGGTTCAACACCCGATGGGTGGTCGACTTGTAAAAATGACCCGTGGCCTCTTGCAACATGTCCCCAACATTGATAATTAAGGTTCCTGAATCAGGAAACACATCTTGCCACTGTCCATCCGCGCCTTTGACTTGTAGACCAGGCTCAGTTGCAGCGGGCAAAAGGGTGATCAGATTGATGTCCTCATGAGCAGCTGCACGAATGGCATGGGCTTCTTCATCTCCTTTCAAACCGGGGTAATGAATCATCCGAAACTGGGATTGCTCCATCGACAGCATGGTATTCAAGTGTTCGCTCAGCTTTGTTTTGGCGGCAACTGGCATGCATTGCTCCAACCAATCAATCAGGGTTTTGCCGAGGTCAAACAGTTCACAAAACAACTCACGCGTCACAGGCGAAATCGAGCTGGGATACCGCCCCCAAGGGAAATACAATTGATAAAATTCTTTAATGTCCTTCACCGTCGAGCCCTTGGCTGTCTCAGCAATCTCGGTGGGAACATAGCCATCTTGCCGCACATTGTCCTCATGCTGTTGATTGATATTGTGGGCGTAGGAAAATTTTTCCTTAGAATTAAAAAAGGCAAACCATTCTGCATAGACTGTCTGGATTTTTTCCCAGACGATGGGATGGTTTTTCAAAATGCCAAAGCCCGTTTCCTTGAGCGAACGCGCAAAATCTTGGGGGGCAGTGGGTGAATGATAATCGACGGTTAAAATATTCATCATGAGCTCTCTTTCATTGAAGGAGCTGTCAGTTTACTTTAAAGCGTGGATAGAAGAAAATGCCACATCTTCATTGGTTCGATATAAGAATGACTCTCAACGCTGTGATCGACATTGTTCTCCACTTGAATCTTTACGTGGGCACCCTCTTAGACCAGTATGGCAGCATCATGTATCCCCTATTGATGCTGATCATCTTCTCTGAAACTGGCTTGGTGATCGCCCCTTTTTTGCCAGGCGATTCCCTTCTCTTTGCAACGGGTTTGGCCATGTCAACCAGCACTCACAACATTTATATCCTGGTGGTTTTGATCATCACAGCCGCCTTTTTGGGAGACAACACCAATTATTGGATCGGCCGACTTTTTGGACGCAAACTCTTCGTCGCCTACCCACGCGTTTTTAAATGGGAATATCTCGAAAAAACAGAGCATTTCTATGCAAAATACGGCCCCACTGCCATTGTGATGGCCCGCTTTGTCCCCTTGATGCGCACCTTCATCCCATTTTTTGCCGGCTTAAGCAAAATGGTCTACTCCCACTACCTTCTCTTCAGCATCATGAGTGCCACCCTCTGGGTCTGCCTTTTGACTCTGTCTGGTTACTACTTTGGAAACGTCCCCTTTGTCCAAAACCATTTCTCCCTTGTGATTTTGGGCCTCATCGTGGTGTCCCTGATCCCAACCATGTGCGCTATCTTAGCGCAACTTCGTAAAAAATCAGCCTAAAGATGCTGCGGGTTCAATAAGGCTCTGCTTCGCGCCCAATCCTGGCACTTCACGAGCAAGTTGGGGGACAAGATACCCCGGCAATTTTAAACGAAGTGCCGCCATCAATTGCTGGGCATGCGCGAGATCAACTTCAAAATGGGCGGTGCCCTTGGCATGATCCAAGAGATGCAAATAATAAGGCAACACCCCAGAGGCAAACAATTTCTTTTGTAGGGCGATTTGGATGTCCACCTCATCATTAATCCCTTTTAACAAAACGGACTGGTTCAAAAGGGTAAAGCCAGCGTTTTTTAAGGCGCTTAAGGCAGTGTGGACTGCTGTATTTAATTCATTGGGATGGTTGACATGAAGGACCATGACTTTGTGAAAGGGAAAATGAGCAAACAGCGCCAAAAAATCAGCATCGATGCGTTCTGGCAGCACGACAGGGATGCGTGAGTGGAACCGCAGCGTACTGACATGCGGAATTTTTTGTAGGCCTAAAAATAAACTTTTCAAGCTGGAGTCAGTCAGGGTTAAGGGGTCGCCACCGCTTAAAATAACTTCGCTGATGCTTGGGTCTTTTTCAATATAATCCAAAACCTGTGTCCAGGCGGCACCGCTGCTGCGATGATCTTCGTAGGGGAAATTTCGACGAAAGCAGTATCGACAATTGACGGCACAGAGGCCATTTGCAATCAATAATACGCGTCCATAATATTTGTGAAGTAAGCCTGGGATTGGATTGGCCGCTTGTTCTTCCAAGGGGTCATCTACAAAGCCTGGACTGGCATGCGCCTCTAAACCAAAAGGCAAAATTTGCAGCAAGAGGGGGTCTTTGGGATTGCCCTTTTCCATCCGGGCCACAAATTCCAAGGGCACACGCAAAGGAAACAGTGCTTCACCTTTCAAAAGCTCAGGCAACAAATCAGAGGGCAATGCAAGCATCTTCAACAGTTGTGCAGGATCTGTGATTGCTGTTTTCAGTGCAGTTTTCCAAGCGGGCGTCATTTTTTTTTGTCTTTCATCGTGTAAGCAAAACTCATGAGGGTGACTGTTCCACATGTGACAATCGACGCCCCATACCCAATCACCAGCACCCAATCATTGTGAATCAGCCCGTACAAAATCGCCAAAATCTGAATAATACAAAACCCCACAAACGTGATTTTAGACAAATCCTTCGCATCTTTGGTCCGATACAATTTAATCCCCTGGGGGATAAACAAAAAGGCATTGACAAACAGACCCAAGCCAAATAAAAAGCCGATGATGTGTTCGACGAGCTGCATTTTATACGGCCTCCTCAGGGTACTCATGAATAAGCACATTGCGCAGCTCAGCTTGTTTTAGCCAAAAATCAGGGTCGGGAACAATTCCTTTTTCATACATGTACCGCATTAATTGATCGGTATCCGATTTTTGAAATTTTAACCCCTCCAATTTGGCAAGGGAGCGAATTAAACGTTTAAACAAAAAGTCTTCAAATTTTGAGTACCTCAACAAAAAAGCATCCAGCGCCTCTTTTTCATCGTCAGTAAGTTCTTCTGTATTAACTAATGCAGGAATAAAATGTTCAAGTTTTTTCCAAGAATAAGCAAGACTTTTCGATTGCCGTTCAGCAAGTGCATAATTTTCAAGAAATGTCTCAAGGTACCCTTCTTTGATGGTCATAAAGAAATGCCTTCAGAACGTGCGATTTTATGGATGCCAGCCATGGGCTGACTAAGCTTGCGAACAACCAGATCAACAGGAGTGTGATGCAACGCATGATACAGCGCAACTTTGGCCTGAATCTTTGCATCAAGCAGGCCTGTTTTCAGTGGGGTTTCGATATACAAATCAACGTCTCCACCCTTGAGCGAATCATCAAGACGTGAGCCAAAAAGCCAAATTTTGGCTTGGTCTCCAAAAGAATGATGAAGGACGGCACAAATGGTCTTTTTTTCTTTGGAACTTAATCGCATCTCAAGCTTCAAGTGGCTGAATTTGCATGAATTTTCTTTGTTTTATATCTAAAAGTCAAGCGAAAACTATGATTGCGAAAACTATGATTGCCGCTGCGCCTCACCAAAACTAAACGACAAGCCGGCGTTGACGACGGTGCTATTCAAATCGCCCTGAAAGCTTTTCATGCGACCCACTGAGGCATCCAAGCCAAAACTCGGCGTGACTGAGCAATGTAGGCCAAGCTCAGGCTCAACCATAAGACCGCCGCCAGCGTTGATTCCACCCCCACCAATGGCCCCGATCAGGATCGTTGCAAAGGGGTTCCATCGGGAAGTCGGGAAAAGCTGTCCACCCACCCCGACTTGACCCATCACACTGTT
>CAYGFJ010000048.1:0-4800 GCA_964349115.1 uncultured Francisellaceae bacterium | reverse complement strand
GCCGTCAGGATAATTGCCCGCGATGGGGAAAGAAGTGCGATAACTCAGATAAATCGAGCGAGTGAGAAATTGGTCGAGTGAGACATTCAAAAAGCTCACATCGCCAGAGCCTGTGGTGCGTGAGGGATTCAAGAGCGTTTGGTCTTGGACCAAGACGCGCCATTCCCGCACTTCGTAGTGGTGAGAGGACAAGGCACTGCCCGCATTGCCTGCTGCCAAAAGATCCAAATTATAATTGAGCCCCACAGTGCCCACCCAGGTTTTGAACTGCCCATTGGGCGACGCTAAATACCCAAACATCGCCTTGGGGGTTAAAGCGGGCGTCACATGCCAAGCGAATCCGGTGTCAAATTCCCCTTGCAGCCCATCGCCCGTATTGATGCTGCCGCCACCCCCCGCACCGATCATGACATCACTATCCCAAGCCACATCAGACCCAAAGAGGGGCCATTCAAACCCAGGCCCGGCCATGATTTCCATATACCCGTTGGCATTGCCGTGGGCAACTCCCATCGTGCGCATTGCTGCATAAAAATGATTGGTAAAATACCGTCCTGCCT
Organism: uncultured Francisellaceae bacterium; assembly: GCA_964349115.1. GTDB lineage: Bacteria > Pseudomonadota > Gammaproteobacteria > Francisellales > CACEW01 > JAJZUD01. The sequence goes on along the minus strand of CAYGFJ010000048.1, from coordinate 4,240 downwards.
CAGCACCGACGAGATAAAGATTCGAGTCCAAACCCACGGTCGAGCTGCTTTTCACATGATCCACCTGAACGAGAGGGCTCAAATACCAGCTGTTTTCCTCTGCGCCATACGGCAAATCAAAGTCCCCATAAGACAAAGTGCTGTCTCCCGCTTCATCCGCATCAAAATAATTGAAGTCGAGCGGCGCTGACACTCCAAACAAAATTTGAGAACTCGACACCTGCCCATCCGGAAATGTGACATCACTCCAACTTAAATTAAACGCGACCGGTTTAAATTGGAGGGAGAGCCCCGCATACGGCATCACCATCAATCCACCGCCAAAAGGCTGGCTCGCCGCACTGCCGCCACCGCCCACAAACACCCCTGCATTCAAATAAAGTGGCCCTGCAATGTGAGGTCGATAATCATTGTCGACCCCCAAAATAAACACCCCTCCCTGATTGCCCCCCACTGCGCTATACACTCCCAAGCCGGAATACCAATCTTTCACCGGCAGCACATTCACATCGTACTTGATTCCAAACAAACCCATATCAGGTGCCCCATTCGGCATCTTCACACTCAGATAATCCGCAGTCAAAAGCGAAGACATGCTTTGCATCACAGGCCCTTGAGTCACAGCCCCCTGCGTCACAAACGCCCCATCCGCAAATACCAATCCTCCTCCCATCCAACATCCCGCCACCCCAAACATCACCCCTCTCAGTATTTTTCTCACCCCATTCCCCTCAAAAAAATTAAGCCCGTCATTGTATCACCCTGCCTCCCCTACAAAAACAAAAATCACCCGCCCATTCCAAACCCTCCTGCATTCACAGCATTATAATATAAGAAAATAATTTCAATTTACTTTAATTATTTTAATGATATATTAACGCCGAAATTTTAATAAATAATGAATAAGGAGAAATGAAATGGCCTTTACCGGAGAAGCAGCAAAGCATCGAGCAGTCCTCAGGGTTTCTGCTTTAGCATACGCTGAGCGTGCTGAACAGGAAAACGCATGTGTACGTCAAAGAGCAGCAAAAATGGCATCTGTTAGCGCATCGCGCTCTCCCCTGTCCATTGCAAGCTCTGCAGTTGCAGTGGGTCCATTTTTAAAACAAGCACAAGCACCCAGCAAGTTTGGCTCGCGTGTACTCAGTAGAAAAAATTTCGGATAAGGAAATAATCATGGCAGCAGCACCCACACGACGATCCGTTCACGGACCTGTTTATCTTCGCCGCGCTTTGAAACCAAGTGAAAATGTTCCCGTAATTGCAGACACTGTCATGGCTGAACCGTCACCACTCATTGCCCAATGTGTTCCACCACAGCCGCCCGTTGTACGCCCCGTCACACCTCCTGATGAAAGTGATCGCCCTGGATGTGTCCCCAGTTGTGACGAAGACAAAATAGAAGCATGCACTCGGACTTTTCAATCTTTGGCTATTTTAGAAGACAGTACTGCAGCAAATCCTAAGCATACCCTTCATTAAATGCTTTCCATAATAATATAAGCAAAAGATTTCAATTTATTTATATTTAAAATATAGATACTATATGCATGTTTTTTTAATTAACGATAGGTGAAATATGATCGCTCCAGCTACTCCAGACCGCCCCACTCAGAATACAATTGCTTTTCATGATGCCGGCCGACGTGATGCCAGAGCCACTGCAAGAAGTGTTTATCAGGATGGCGTTGCAGATACCTTTTTTGTAGGGCCAAGAAGTCTTGTTACTACTTTTGCGGCAGCGGCAGCAGACGCAGCGGCAGAAAAAGCAAAGGCAGCGAAAGCGGCAGCTCTTGGTAATTTAAGGCGCCATCGTGTTTATGCTGATGCCCCAGGAATGGGTGGATCACGATGAGTGCTGGCAGTAAACGTGGGCGTGAATCGACTGCTCCTGAACCGAGTGCTCATAAGCCAAGGAATCAACGCCCAAGAAGTGCTGAGGCGCCACCTGACATCCCAGACCTTATGGTCAATTTGAATGGAGATGCTGATCAAGCTCCAGTTGTTTTGATGAATCCGCCGGTATTATTGCGGATTTCAATCCCACCTACTAGTCCTCAAGGCGCCGCCGCTCAGGGAGCGCCTCCTGCCCCGCGTGCTGCGACTCCTACCGCAGCAACGCCTGCTGTTGCCCTGATTTTTAATCCTGTTCCAGCGCTAGCGCCTAGCACACCACCCAGAGTTGCTGGGAGTCGCAGCGCATTTACACCACCGCCTATGGGTGGCCGATAGCCTATAGCCACGCTGGGATGACTGCTATGATGCGTGTGCCCATGCGCCAAAAAGCGGCATGTTCGCCCCCTCAACCTTGAATAATCCTAATGATAATGCTATAAAGCTGCAGACGCTGCAGAAATAATGTGAGATATGGCAGAAATCAAGAAAATGAGTTGGCAAGAGGTGCAAGCACGCATGAGCGGGCTCAATCCAGAGTTGTGCAAGGCAATGGCGGCAATTCCCATCGAAGACCATCCTGAATTGTATGAGGCCAGCTACTGCTTTGGTGAAGAAATTGTGGGTGGGGACAGCCTGGGGGCTTTTGCAGAAGCGCTGTCTTATTCCAATGTCCCGCTGATGATGATGCTGAACAAAACGGCTGAAATGTTTGTGGACTGTGATGATCGCGTTTTTCCAATCCACTTGTTCGAGCCCGGAAAATTTGTGGGCGGCTGGGACATGTTGGACCAACACAACCCCATCTATTTTCACACGCTCTGGCGCTTGGTTGCGGGAGCGCGAACAGTGTTTTTGGTGCCCAAAGTGACAGAATATGTCTGTCACAGCAAAATGCAGCGTCTTCTCAATATCGAAGAGGATGCCTATGCCCACAATCTGTTTGACCAGGGTAAGATTTTTCGGGACATCGCCCGTTCAACGGTTCTCAAATGTGATTGGCGAGCGCAGGTTTTACTTTTCGGAAAAGGCTGGTTTGATGACAGCAATGAAAAGCTGGCACCCTTTCGCTATACCTTACTAAAACAAGGCTGGGACAACACGCTTCATGTCCGCAACCACATGACTTTTGAAATGATGTGGCAGCTGATTGCCCAAGCTCAGGCCCATATGCGGATGAAACCCAATATCTACGTCATTGAGACGGTTAAACATCTTGTGAATATTGCAACAGGAGCCAGCTTGGGATTTACACCTGTGAGAGAAAATGATGAACGCATTTTGCCTCTTGCCAGTTTGCAAGCGGCCTATCTTGAATATTATGGCCTCAAACACTATATCCCAACTTTTTTGGCGCCCGCTTATCTTCGAGGCGGGGGTGCCGTGTATTACTCTTTCTTAGTCCCCACCCTTTTATCTTTGTCCCCCAACTTCAATTTCCGCAATACCTTGGAGGATGAGCGCAATATTAAAAATCTCTTGGAACGTTTCACCCAGGAAATGATTGAGAATCACAACGGATGTTTTGACTACCTCATGAATCGCATGAGCTTTGACTTTTTTCACTTTGAGGCTGACCCTCTTTATCAAATTCACGCTTCGAGTGAGCTTGTGGAACTCAACCCAGTGTTTGCCTATTATCCACAGGATAAAGAACGGTCTTTCTGTGAAAACGGCCCCTTTATTCGCTCCTGCGTACAAATCGCAAGGGCTTCTTAATAACGATCTATCGGTCTTCCATTCTGTAGTAATGGTGCAATCGTTCTTTCAAGATTTCGCCTTTTAAAACAGCAGCTTCTAAGGCGCAGCCGGGGTCGTTTTGGTGAGCGCAGTTGCGATAGCGACAGCGGCCCAAATAGGGCCAAAAATCGCGAAAGCCTTGAATGCGCTGAGGCTCATGGTCAGCGGTCAGATGAAACTCGCGAATGCCAGGAACGTCGATGAGGTTGCCGCCTTCTTTTAAGTGATACAAGGTGGAGACCGATGTGGTGTGCTGGCCTTTTTGATTGGCCTCAGAAATGATTTTTGTTTTGGCAACTTCCGTGCCAATCAGCGCGTTCAAGAGGGAAGATTTGCCAACGCCTGAGGCACCTAAAATAAGAGTGGTTTCTGTTTTTAAATGCTGTAATAACGCTGGAAAACCCTCGCCCGTCAAGGCCGAAAGGGACAAGATATCATAGCCCACTTTTTGATAATACGCCTGAAGTGCGGGGAGAGGGCCCAAGTCAGATTTATTGATCACAACAAAAGCTTTCAGATGGGCCAACTCAGCCGCCACGAGATACTGGTCAAGATAATATTCATGGGGTGGGGGCGTCGGCGCACACATCACCATGACTTGAGTCAG
>CAYGFJ010000047.1:0-8753 GCA_964349115.1 uncultured Francisellaceae bacterium | reverse complement strand
TAATAATATTATTTTATATATTTTATCTTGTTTGTTATTATTTTTACGATTGCTCTTTCAAGCCTGAGCCCCGCTTTCGCGGGGAGGACAGAAGCGATTAAGCAGCTTGGCCTGAGGCTTGTTGCATCATGGCAGCGCTCGGCATAGCGGACATTTCATTGTGAATTTTGAACATGGCGTGCACATCAAAGAGCACCAAAGCCAAGCCAACGAAGACTGCTATTTTTGAGATTTTGCAGATGATGCAAAGAATGTTCTTGATCATTTTGCCGGGGCATTTTTTGCAACAGGGACAGCTTGCATTGCCACAGGCTTTGCTGTCTGTAGAATCGCAAGCGCCGGTTTCGCATTTTTTGTCGTCTGATTTCATGGTATTTTTCCTTATGGTTGGTTGTAGAGAACGGCCAAGAATAACAAAAGAAAAAGAGGGAATCAAATTGCGCTTGTATCGCCACACACATGCCGTTATAATCGCGCCCCTGAACTCAACCTTAAATGGGTTCTTCCCTCAACTACACTACACTTTAAGGAGTAGAAAAATGTCATTAACCAAAGACCAAACCATCGGTATATTAAAAGAGTTCCAACGCAGTGAAGGGGACACCGGTTCACCCGAAGTTCAAATCGCATTGCTAACTGCTCGTATCCAAAGCTTGAGCACGCACTTTGCCACTCACAAACAAGATATTCACTCCCGTCGCGGCTTGCTGCGCATGGTCAGCCAACGACGCACCTTACTCGATTATTTGAAATCAAAAGATGTCGAATCCTATCGCAAACTCATCGAACGCCTAGAGCTTCGCCGCTAAACTAAATTAAGGATTAACCGTGTTTAAAGTATTTAAAAAAGTCTTCCAATATGGGAAGCATGAAGTCACCATCGAAACCGGTGGCATGGCAAGACAAGCCACTGGGGCGGTCTTGGTGACTATGGGTGAAACCGTTGTTTTGGTCACGGCCGTTGCGGCCAAGGCCCCCAAAGAAGGGATCGACTTTTTCCCTTTGACCGTCAACTATATGGAAAGAATGTACGCCGCAGGACGCATTCCCGGTGGATTTTTGAAACGCGAAGGCCGCCCTTCTGACAGTGAAACTTTAATCGCTCGTTTGATCGATCGTCCCTTGCGCCCTCTTTTTCCTGAAGGGTTTTATCATGAAATTCAAGTCATTGCGACGGTGGTGTCCTTAGACCCCGCTGTGTCTGCTGACATCCCCGCCATGTTGGGAGCTTCTGCTGCATTGTGTTTGGCGGGCGTGCCTTTCTTGGGCCCCATCGCTGGTGCACGCGTTGGTTTCAAAGACGGTGAGTATCTCCTGAACCCCAGCAAAGCTGAAGTGGCTACTTCCGAATTAGACCTCGTGGTCGCCGGGACGGCAGACGCCGTCTTGATGGTGGAATCCGAAGCCAAACAATTGCCCGAAGAAATCATGCTAGGCGCCGTATTGTTTGGTCATCAAGAAATGCAAATTGCCATTCATGCTATCACTGAATTGACCAAAGCGGCTGGAAAACCCAAATGGGATTGGAAAGCGCCTGCCATCGATGAAGCCTTGATGGATGATTTGAAAGCCAGTGTTTTGGAACCTATTATTGAAGCCTACAACATCAAAGACAAACTGAGCCGTTACCCCAAACTCTCAGAAATCCGTGCCAATGCAGTCACCCAATATACGAATGCAGACTTGGGCCGCAACAAAAACACCATTTTGGCTTTGATCTCAAAATTAGAAGAACGTCATGTTCGCGACACTATCATCAATGGTGGCTTGCGCATCGATGGACGCGACACCCGCTCCATTCGTCCCATCGCAATCGAACATGCCATTCTGCCCCGCACCCATGGCTCTGCCCTCTTCACCCGTGGCGAAACACAGGCTTTGGTTGTATCCACTTTAGGCAATGACCGCGATGCACAAATCATGGATGCGGCCGGCGGTGAATACCGTGATCGCTTTATGCTGAACTACAATTTCCCCCCCTACTGCGTGGGTGAAACCGGCATGGTCGGCAGCCCCAAACGCCGTGAAATCGGTCATGGCAATTTGGCCCGACGCGCGATTACTCCTGTATTGCCCACTGAAGAGCAATTCCCCTACACCTTGCGCGTGGTCTCTGAAATCACAGAATCCAATGGCTCAAGCTCAATGGCAACCGTTTGCGGTACTTCATTGTCCTTGATGTCAGCCGGCGTCCCGATCAAAGAAGCAGTGGCCGGAATCGCCATGGGCTTGATTAAAGAAGACGACAAGTTTGCAGTCTTGAGTGACATCCTGGGTGATGAAGATCACTTGGGCGACATGGACTTTAAAGTGGCAGGAACCCAATACGGGATCACCGCCCTGCAAATGGACATCAAAATCACAGGCATCACCAAAGAAATCATGTCCGCTGCGCTAGACCAAGCAAAGGAAGGCCGGATGCATATTTTGGGCTTGATGAACGAAGTCATCAGCAGCCCCAATGCCATGTCGCCTTATGCACCCCGCATTTTCACCTTGAAAATCCCCGCTGAAAAAGTGAAGGATGTGATTGGTAAAGGCGGCTCAGTCATCCGCGCGATCACCGAAGAATGTGGTGTGACCATGGACTTGGCGGATGATGGTACTGTGAAGATCTTCTCTGCGGACAAGCGCTCGATCGATGCTGCTGTGGCACGCGTTCAAGACATTATTGCAGAAGTTGAAGTGGGTACTATTTATGAAGGCAAAGTGGTTCGTCTTGCTGACTTTGGCGCCTTCGTCAACATTCTGCCGGGTCGCGATGGCCTGGTTCACGTCTCTCAAATTCGTGAAGAACGCGTTGAAAATGTCGCTGATTTCTTGAAAATGGGCGATGTCATCCGCGTCAAAGTCCTTGAAATCGACCGCCAAGGTCGCGTCAAGTTGACCATGCGTGATGTGGATGCCGCTGCGCCTGTTGCGGCTGCTCAAACGGAAGCATAATTAATCGGAGGGTGGGGTTGATGCGCATATTAGACGACTTTCTCCCCGCCCTTCTTTTTTTTATTGTCTACAAAATCTGGGGCATTTATTGGGGCACCTTTGCATTAATTGTCGCAAGCGCGCTTCAGATTCTCTACTTCCAACTCCGTGACAAACACGTCAAACCTATGTACTGGATTACCTTTGTCATTATTCTCTTGTTTGGTGGCGCCACCATTCTCTTTCATGATGCCATGTTTTTAAAATGGAAAGTCAGCATCGTCAATTGGGCGATGGGCGTGGCGTTTTTGGGCAGTCATCTGTTCAAGCGCTGCTTACTTGAAATCTTTGTGGCCCAACCTGAGCAACACCGCTTTCCCACAGGGGCCCTGCGCAAACTTAACTTCATTTGGGCCCTCTTCTTCCTTGTGATCGGCACCCTTAATATCTACATTGCTTATCACTACTCCACCAGCGTCTGGGTTGACTTCAAAGTCTTTGGCCTGTTTGGTCTCACCATTCTTTTTTTGCTCTTGCAAAGCCTTTATCTTGTTTACTTGATGAAACGAAGGAAATAAGCCTAAAATTAGGATAAGCTTATCCTTTCAATCACCCTCAAGGAGTTTTCATGTCCCATCACCCCTTTAGCAAAGTGAGCCTTGGTCTTTTAATCGCAGGCGCCCTCTTCAGTCTCACTGCATGCAGCAGCGGCCCACAAAAGCCGACTCAGACCACAGGTTCTGGGTTTTTGTCTGACTACAACTCCCTTCAAGCCATTGCCAATCCACCCGAGGGTATGCAAATTTACACTTACACAGCCCCTGGGGTGAAGCGTGGGGACTACAAAGCCGTGATGCTCTCTCCCGTTCAACTCTACCAAACTGCCACCAAAAATGGCATCACCACTGATCAAATCACCACTGCGCAAGCGCAATTGCAAGCGGGCATCACCAAAATGGTCGCCAAAAAAATTGCCATCACAGACACCCCCGGACCAGGCGTAGCCACTTTGAGCGTTGCCATCACCGGTGCACAATTACAAACGGAAGGTTTAAAGCCCTGGAACTTGATCCCCATCTCAGCCGCCATCACTTTGGCCTCCAGCGCCACCGGCCTCAACAGCAAAACCCCTGTCTTGGTTGTTGAAATGAAATTCACCGACAGCGTCACAGGCAAACTTTTGCGTGAAATCATGACCGTTGCCAACGGCGATTCTTTCCGCAACAAAGTCAACACCGCTGACGAATTCACCGCGCTCGCCCAAACTTGGGTTGATGAAGCACTTCAATACTCAGCGGGGCAGTAGATTTATATTATTTTATTTGACATAAAAATATAATAATGCTATTATCTCCGCTGTTAATGGGAGAAATATGATGGCAGGCGGGGGAGTAAACCAACAAGATATTTCGCACAACGAGCTGTGTCGCTTGTATCTTGAAAACATTGATAGGTCTCTATATAGACATATCCAGGCTGTAATACTAGCTAATCAATCAGCTCCAGATGCACTTCAAAAAAAAACCCCGGATGATTTCAAGCTTTTTAGAAACCTCATGAAGAAACTTGAGACGGCATTAAAAAGAAAGCGCTACTCACCAGACTATACTGAACTCTATGATAAATTTTTCAAAATCATAGAATCTCCTGGAATGGTCGCTAATTTTCAATGTTATTTTGATACAGACAAAAAAAATCGCAATCCAGCGGGGTACCAGGCTGTATGCAAATTTATTACAAGTGTTTTTGATAATGACAATAAAATTTTAGACAATTTTAACCATTTGATTGATGGAACATTGACCCAGAGGACTCCTGGTGAAAGTCCAGGACATGCATTGAAAGAGGCCTATGATCGGAAAACGATTTGGGACCCTGAAAGATTGCATGACCCCACGGAAGAAGATGAATGGCTAACAAAACTGCGCTCTGCAAGAAATTATAAACCGCAGCACACAACCAGTCTTGCCACAAAGCGTACATGCCAATACAAAACATCAGGAGCAGTGCGGACGGACGGCTCTCCTATTTCCACCGCCCAAGAATATCGCTTTGGAGTCCAAGTACAACGTGAGAAAGGGGAAAATCATATTTCTCCTTTATTTCCTTTGTGGATAAAGATTCAAGCGGAAAAGGCTCGGGCTCAGCAGTTGGCTGCAAATAAAATCACACATATTTATTTCAATCTTCTTCCAGATGAAGATACTTCTCAGGCCAAGGGCTTAAAAGCTAAATTAACAAGTGGCCTAATAGAAGGCCCTTGGACAAGAGAACTAAAAGCACTAGAGAAAGATAATCCTAATCTCGCAGTGATTCATTTGCCTGCAAATAGTGGGCTGATGGATAAAAGTCACTGTAATCTTAAAGCGCATTCAAAAACAGAGGACATTAAGGCTGCGCGTCAGGAGCTCCAGACATTTGCTTTAAATAATGGTGGGGGGCTTTTCATTAGTGACAAAATCCGTCAGCTTCCTAGCTTAAAGGATGCAGATCCAGTCAATAAGTTCGTAAACCAGAGCTTTATAGCTGTACTCGGCACGCCTTTGCCAACAACAGTGTCCGAAGCCCAGAAGCAAGCGGTTTGGATGTACTTCACTCATTATTTGCTTCCCAAGCAATTAATCGACGGGTTAGCCCCTTCAGGATTCAACTTTACCTGCAAAGATGCCATCGACCGCGGTGGCCGTGCTTCTGCAATTTATAATCTTTTCAGCTCCTTCGAGACTAACCAGCCCATGCAATCTGCTGAATTCAATCACATCATCCATGCCGCCGCTCTGATGGTCAAAGGCCGTGGAATGAATGATAAATTTTTAGGTCTCTGGAATTTGATCGATACCTATGTCAATACAAATTTTGCGACACTGATCGGGGATGATAAAAAACGCTGGCTCATCGAATGGCGAAATCTCAACTGCCCTAAAGAACATGCAGAACGCGTATTACAGACCTACATAGCACCTGTCAGAAAAGCCCTCCTCGCTCCTCCTCAGGCTACAAGCCTAGCAGATCCTGCTGCAAGCCCTGCTTCTGCTAATCCTAATTCTACGACAACAACCTTAGGCGCTGCTCTGAGAAATCTAGAGCTCAGGGCAGGGATTCCGCCCAAGACAGCTTCCATTCGCTTAAGCCTTGCCACCCATGCCGTTGAGGCATGTCTGCATCCAGATCCTTCGATTGACAGACAACAAAAGGCAATGCCATTGCTTCAATCGCTTGACAACGCTTATGCACAAGGAAGTTGTCCTACTTGGCTTTATAAAATCAAACAGTCCTTCAATGGCTTATTTCAATCCCTATTTCACACGAGCAATCAGGATAGAGCGCCAGCTGCGCCAGTTGCTGCGCCAGATGCTCCAGCTTCAAAGAATTCTTATACCAAAACAGTGACGGCTTTCTTCAACACTCTCACTCTCAGGCCTGCCAATTCGCACCCAGCAGCTACAGCCACAGCCACAGCAAGCAGATAACTCAATTGTTACTTCAAGCAATCGCCGCGCTATAAGCAGCAGCCGTCATGAGAGAATCAACTTCAGCAGGCGCGTTGAGCTCAAGACGATACAACCAGTTGGTATAACAATCTTGATTCAATAAACCCGGATCAGCAGTCAGGGCTTCGTTAACAGCAATCACCTTACCGGAGAGGGGCGTATAAATATCAGAGGCTGCTTTGACGGATTCAACCACACCAATGGCGGCGTTTTGGCTGACGGTCGCGCCGACTTTGGGCAGTTCCAAATAAACAACATCTCCCAAAAGTTCAACGGCATGTTGGGTCAAACCCACCCAACCTTCTTGGCCTTCGATTTTCACCCACTCATGAGTGTCAGCGTATTTTAAATGACTGGGGACGGACATGGCTTTTCTCCTAAATTAATGATTTTCCCATTCGAACAAACGGCAAAGCAACGACTTTCACATTTTGCCACTCTCCACGAATGTCGACTTCACCCAGTCTCCCTGTTGAAGCAGGAACCCGAGCAATCGCGATGGACTGTTTCAAGCTGGGAGAGAATGTGCCACTCGTGACCACCCCCAACTCACCGATTTCATTTCTAAAAATTTGATCACCCCGCAGCACGCCTTTGCCCAGTAATACCAAACCCACTTGTTTGGGATGGGCGGTGTTGATGGCGGACAAAATAGGAGGTTTGCCAATAAAATCACGGGATAGGTCTTTCAAATCAATACACCACGCCAAACCTGCTTCTAGGGGATTGCGATCCTCATCCATTTCATGGCCGTATAAATTCATGCCCGCTTCCAGGCGCAAAGTGTCCCGTGCCGCCAGTCCAGCGGGCTGCACCCCAACTTTTAACAAGGCATGCCAAAAATCGGAGGCTTCGGCGAGTGGCAACAAAATCTCTAAACCATCCTCACCTGTATAACCCGTGCGCGCAATAAAAAACCCCTCTTGCTCCACACCCTGGAAAATCTTGAGGGCAGAGACTGCAGTGGTCCAGGAAGGCTTGACTTCCAAAACTTTTGAAATTGCATTGGGCCCTTGCACAGCCAGCATGGCAAAATCAGTGCGTTCTTTCATACTGACATCAAATCCAGCGCCCACTTTTAAAAACCAGTCTTTGACTTTGGCGCGGGTGCCTGCATTGCTGACAATGCGATAGCCAAACGGCATCAGATAGACAATTAAATCATCGACCACCCCACCCGCTTCATTGAGCATCGGCGTATACAGCGCTTTGCCCACTCCCTGTTTGTCCAGCTTGGCGACATCATTCGCGATCAACTTTTGTAAAAAAGCCCTGCTCCCCACGCCCGACACATCTGTGATCATCATATGGGAGACATCAAACATCCCTGCATCGGTCCGCACCGCCTCATGTTCCGCCATTTGCGAACCATAGTGCAATGGCATATCATAGCCCGCAAAAGCGGCCATCTTGGCCTGGGCTTCCAAATGTAAGGGGTGAAAAGGTGTGGTATGCATGAAGCGGTAACCCCAATTGAAAAGAAGCGCCTATTAGACAAAAAAGTCTCCCCCTTTGCAAGCACAGCGCTTGTTTTGTATATCGCCCTCATTGTCCTGCTCATGATTGCCCGCCAATTCTTTGGCGTCAATTTCTATGATGAAGCGATTTATGCCTTCTTTCCCTATCACCTTGTCATGGGCGGAAAAGCCTTTGTTGACGAATTTATGATACAACAAGGCAGTGGAATTCTGCTCTACCCCCTCTATACCCTCTATGTTCACTTTTGTGGATCCAATGCGATCATCCTTTTTGGACGCCTTCTCTTTTTATGCTTCAGTTTTTCGACTTTTCTCATTTTAAATCACTTGATCAAACCTTGGTTGCCCCAGCCTTTCCGCGCTTTGGTGGCCATCAATGTTTTTATTTACGCTTTTTTAAGGCTCTATGCTCCCTCTTATGACAGTTTGTGCATTCTGTTTTTATGCATCAGCTTTTTTTTGCTGGCGCAGCCCCAAGCAAAAACATTCTTCTCCGGCGTCTTTTTAGGCTTGGCCGTTTTTGTTTATCCTTCTCTCTTGCTCTTAATCCCAGTGATGTTGATCATTGTGTCATGGGGAGGCACGCAGAGGGCAGCTCTCACTTTCATGGCTGGCCTCGCTATGATTTTTGTGCCTTTTCTCATTTTTGTTCTGGCCACGGACCGTCTCCACAGCATTTTTTCCGACTTACATTTTGTGACCTCTCTGCCTGTAGAAGAAGGCGGAACTCCATGGAAACTTACTCGAGCTTACGATCTTCAGTACGCCGCTCAGGCTATATCGGGAATAAGAGTTACTGTTACTGAAGGCGCGGTTAACGATAATAAAGACTTTGTTCTTACAACGAACAATCCTATTACTC
>CAYGFJ010000046.1:0-8942 GCA_964349115.1 uncultured Francisellaceae bacterium | reverse complement strand
GCATTGGACCGTCCTATTTCATTTCAAAACGAGATGGGCTCTGTCCGTGGCGACGCGGTCTTTTTTGAGCAGTTTTATGAAAATGCCCAGGGTGTTATTTTTTGTCTCAATGTATCAATTTTGAAAGATGAAGCCCGGCTGAATGCACTGAAAGGGGAATGGAAGTCCCGTTTGGCTGCATTGCAGCAACGCCGTTTTGTGCGTATTCCTCTTTATTTTATTCTCACTGGGCTGGAAACAGTGGAGGGTTTTGCCTCCTATGTCCAAAAATTAAAACCCGGTGAAGCCAATCAAATTCTAGGGGTCAGCTTTGATGAGACAGTCGATCTCAAATCTGAGCTCAGGGTCTTGCATCAACAACTTGAATCCAAAGTGCTGGCTCAGCTGTCTTGGGACAATACCAAGAATGAAGAAAATGAGGCCATTCTCTTCTTTCCCCAAACCTTGGCCAAAGCCTATGACCAGGCCAGTCAGTTTATCGGCGATCTTTTGAAAACTCAGCCAAACGCCAAAGAAAAATTGGCCATTCGGGGGGTATATTTTACAGCCCTGGCAGGCAAAGAAGCAGAGTCTTATTTTGCCAAAGCCATCGACACTCAAGTGATTCAAAAGGAAAAAAATTTCAGCGATCAAAAGCAAGGTCTGATCCAGTATTTAGAATGCCACCCAAAACGCCTTTGGGGTATGTCATTATTGGCTATCATGGCAGTCGTTGCCATCAGCTGGGGCATTTTATTTTGGATTGAAGCGCCGGCTGCGGTATCGCCACCAGCTCCAGCCAAAATTGTGCTTACCACGCCTGTGTTGAAGCCTGTTTATGTCAAAAAAGTCTTGCCTCCAAAACCTGCTATACCCACCCTCAATTGCAACAGCAGTATTGCTATCACTATGACCCCCATGGTTTTGAGCAAGAACCTCGCCAAATTTAGCGTGATTGTGGGCAGCCAAGGCTTCTTCTACCAAAACGGCCCCCGATTTTTGTCCGTCTTAAACTGGACCCGCAATGCAGGAGATGTTTCAGTGCAGTTCACCGGCTTGGATGGCAGCGTCTTGAATCAAAGTTACTCTGGAGCCAGCGGCCTCATTCGCTTCTTAAGCAGCGCCAGTGAAACCCAGATTGATGCCACCCACACCGCGCTGACTTTCAGCAATGGCCCGTATTCTGCGACCTATTCTGTTTCAGTCACGCCGGGCACTTTAAACGAAGTCTTGGCTTTGAGAAATCTTCATTGCAATCAAAACTTCTAATATGCGACAATCCTCCGCGATTTTAAAGGAGGGGCGATGGAGATTTCAGATTATTTCGATGAGGCAAAGTGGCAGCAAATCAAGGCGGTTGCGGATCGTGAAGAAACTCCTTTTGTTGTCATTGATTTGGCGACGATTCAAACAAAGTTTCAAGAATTGACGCAGTGTTTGCCAATGGCCCGAATCTATTATGCGGTGAAAGCCAATCCTGCGGTTGAAATTTTAAAGCTGTTGCATGACCTGGGGTCTTATTTTGACATTGCATCGATTTATGAGTTGGAACGTGTTTTATCGCTGGGCGTGACGCCGGATCGGGTGAGTTTTGGCAACACCATCAAAAAGGCAAAGCATGTGCGGGCCTTTTATGAAAAAGGAGTGCGCCTGTTTGCAACCGACAGCGAGCAAGACCTGCGGGCGATTGCCAAAGAGGCGCCGGGGTCCAAGATTTATGTTCGGATTATTACAGAAGGGGGCGAAACTTCGGATTGGCCTTTGTCTCGCAAGTTTGGCTGTCACACGGATAAAGCGGTAGACCTCTTGATTCTGGCGCGAGAATTGGGTTTGCAGCCGTATGGCCTGTCTTTTCACGTGGGTTCTCAGCAGCGGGAAATCGGTGTTTGGGATGGCGCTTTGTCAAAAGTGCATTCTATTTTTACGCGAATGCAGCAAGAGGACATTCACCTTAAAATGTTGAATTTGGGAGGGGGGTTTCCTGCGCATTACACTTCAAAAATCAATACAATTCCCACCTATGCAACAGAAATCTTCCGCTTTTTACAGGATGATTTTGGAGATAATCTGCCTGAAATCATTGTTGAACCAGGTCGTTCTTTGGTGGCAGAGGCTGGCGTTTTGGTGACCGAGGTGGTCTTGGTCTCTCGCAAAACTAAGAATGATTTAAATCGCTGGGTCTTCACCGATGTGGGAAAATTCAACGGCATGATTGAGACTCTGGGTGAAGCCATTCACTATCCCCTCCACGTCGAGTGTGAAGGCAAAACCGAAGCCGTCATCATCGCCGGCCCCACCTGTGATTCCATGGATATTCTCTACGAAGACTACAAATACAAACTGCCCTTGAGTTTAGCGGCTGGTGATCGCCTCTATTGGTTTGCAACCGGCGCCTACACCACGAGCTACAGCTCCATTGAATTTAATGGCTTTCCGCCGTTGAGGTCGTATTACATTTAATCTGATTATATTTATTGCGACTCGCTATTTTTTCTGATAAAGTTCATGTATCATTCAAAAATTAAGGAAAATGATGAGCATTGCTGTGGCCCATATGAGTTTTATGGATTTGTTTACCGAACTAAAAGAAAGTACCGATGAGCGCACGGCCAAAACGATTTCAAAGGCGTTTGAAACTTTTGCAGAGCAAATTTCTGAAGAGCAGAACATGAAATTTGCACATACAAAAGAAGGAACCCTGAAGGAATTGAATACTGATGAATTGACCACTAAAGCAGAGCTACGAGCGACAAAAACAGAGTTAAAAACAGAAATACAAGAATTGAGAGCAGAAATGCGGCTTGGTTTCGCTGAGCTTAGATCTGAGTTTAAGGTGGAGCTTCATCACACGATTTCGTCTGCCAAATGGCAAGTTCTTGGTGGCGTCGCCGCCATGCTGTTTGCAGGCATTCTTCTCAAGCATTTTGGATTATTTTAAGGAGTATTGATATGTCAAACATTAAAGCCACCATTCACACCAGCAAAGGGGATATTCACTTGACCCTATTCGCAGATTTGGTCCCCAAGACGGTGGCCAATTTTGTTAAACTGGCCCAAGATGGCTTTTACAAAAACAACCAATTTCATCGCGTCATCGGCAATTTCATGATCCAAGCCGGCTGCCCAGAAGGCACAGGCCGCGGCGGCCCCGGCTATCGTTTCGACGATGAATTTCACGCCATTTTGCGTCATAGCAAACCCGGTATTTTGTCCATGGCCAACGCCGGCCCCAACACCAACGGCAGCCAATTCTTCATCACCCATGGCCCCACCCCTCATTTAGACGACAAACACGCCGTCTTCGGTGAAGTCGTGAGTGAAGCTGACTTGGCTATCGTCAATGCCATTCGGCAAGATGACGCCATCAGTGACGTCACGATTGATGAGTGAGTTCTATTTCCCAGGGGTGCCTAAAAATACCCGTTATTATTTGCGTTGAGATGAAATGCGCACCATTTTTTTATGACTACTTGTCAGCGCCAATGAGGTCATGGCTCAACGGCCTGTCATTGACAAGGAAATCCTGACTCATCTGATTTTGAAATGGGCAACAGCGTTTGGCAGCAGCTACTCCAACAACATGACCTGCAACTGTACCAGCAGCTGCCACCAGAGAGGTAACGCCTACGATTACCCCTGCAGCGCAACAAACTATTGCACTACAAGCATCACCATCATCATCACCACACTCCAACGGGGGCTTAACTAAGAGGAGGCTGCTGGGAGAAGGTAAATATTCTTGACAACCACTTGCCCCCCCTTCGTCTGGTTTACCTTGTGCACCTGTGCGCACAGCATAAACACCTTTACAAGCTCCAACGATACACCCTAGCAGGGAGGCGCCAGCAGCTATTCCTACAACAGCAGTGATTGCTACAGTTTCAATAGGCATGATATTTCTCCTTTTTTATTTTATTCAGTCTTCATTATATGATAATAATATAGCTATGTCAATAAATGCAAGTCTATTTATTTTAATATAAATTTATTTATTGGGATAAGGCGCAATATCCGGAATTCTTGCGATGCTTCAGCCACTCGCCAAAACTCTCGTCTTCCAATGCATAAGCCCCTCGGCCGGATTGCCAAATAAAGCCGCGGTCACGTAGATATTGAATGGCGGACTGTATCGCGGTGGCAGAGTGCTCTGCTTGATGAGTCAGTGCTTGGTAAGCATTCATTGAGTTTTCTGAAAAAGGAGCCCAGGTTCGGCCTTGGTTTAAAGTAACAAGTGCATTAAAAGAAGGCAGCGCGCTGTAAATAGAGCTGTATGAAGAGGTGTATAAAAAAACAAGAGGCGAGAATAAGGATGATAATCGCGCGACAATTGTTTAATGAGTAAGCATTTATATCGAATTATTTTTGAAAATATAATTTATACTAAATTTTATAATTCAGCAAAAGGGTTCTCTTTACCATTAGCCTGAACAAATTGAGCCACCATCCATTTGGTGCCGACAGCGCGGAATTTGATTTGGAGGCGGGCTTCTGGGCCTTGGCCTTCGGTTGCGAGGACGATGCCTTCGCCGAAGGTGGGGTGGGTGACGGGGGTGCCAAGCTTCCAAATTGAGTTGTCGATCTTCGACGGAGTGGTTTGATCCCCCCTGCCCCCCTTGGATGCGAACGAGGTTCGCAAAGGGGGGATCCCTCGGTGCGGGGCTCCTAGTGAACTTCCGGCTTTGACGCTTTCTAGGCAGATTTTGGGGATTTCCATCAAAAAGCGAGAGGGCATGTGGGATTTGGTTTCGCCGTAGAGGCGGCGGTATTCGGCGTAGGAGAGGGTCAGTTCTTCCATGGCGCGGGTCATGCCGACGTAGCAGAGGCGGCGTTCTTCTTCCAGGCGGGCGGCGTCTTCTTGACAGGCGCGGCCAGGGAAGAGCTCTTCTTCCATACCAACCAAAAAGACGCAGGGGAATTCTAGGCCTTTGGCGGCGTGGAGGGTCATCAATTGAATGGCATCGCCGACCAGGGTTTGGTCGGTTGAGGACTCTAAAGTCGCATGGGCGAGAAAGTCATTCAGATGTGGGGTTTGGCCATTTTTTTCGGAATGGGCACAAAATTCATCGATGGCGTTTAACAATTCCTGTAAGTTCTCAACGCGGTCTTGGCTTTTTTCATCGGGTTCGGCTTGGTAGTAGGGGATTAAACCACTGCCGTCGATGATTTTTTGGAGTTGGATATTGGGGGCTTGTTCAGTGGTCTGGGCTTGCAATTCTGTGATCAGGCTGACAAAATTTTGTAAGGAAAAGATGGCGCGGGCGGGGAGATTGAGGGAGTGGCCGTTTGACAAAACTTGCCACAAAGACTGGTTCATCGATTTGGCCAGATCCCGAATCGTCGACAAAGTCTTCTCCCCAATGCCGCGGGCAGGGAAGTTGATGATGCGCTCAAAGGCGGTGTCATCATTGGGGTTCATGACAAAACGGGCATAAGCCAAGGCATTTTTAATTTCAGCTCGATCGAAAAATCGCAGTCCGCCATAAACGCGGTAGGGGATTCGCTCTTGCATTAGAGCTTCTTCAAACACGCGGGATTGCGCATTGGCACGATAGAGAATAGCAATGTGGTCGGCTTTGTGGCCTTTGTGCATCAGGCTTTCAATGCGCGATACGACAAAACGGGCTTCGTCCAATTCATTGAAAGCAGAATAGACTTGAATCGGGCGGCCGCGTTCACCTTCACTCCACAATTCTTTGCCCAGGCGTTTTTCGTTGTGGGCGATCACTGCATTGGCCGCATCCAAAATGGTTTGGGTCGAGCGGTAATTTTGCTCGAGGCGAATCACCATGCCGGGATAATCCCGCTGGACCTTGTGAATGTTTTCAATTTTAGCCCCGCGCCAGCTGTAAATAGACTGATCATCATCACCGACGACCAACAAATAGTTGTGGGGGCCTAAAAGTTCTTTTAACAATAAATACTGGATGGTGTTGGTGTCCTGAAACTCATCCACCAAAATCGCCTGGAATCGGTTTTGATAGTCGGTCTTCAAGCTGGGATTGTTCTGAAACAGCTCCAAGGTTCTCAGCAACAACTCTGCAAAATCAAGCAGCCCATTCCGCTCGCAAATTTGCTGATAGAGGGCATAGAGCTCTGCCAAAGTTTTGCGATAGAGATCGCGCTCGTTGAAATTGAGCTGTTGGGGACGTAAACCCTGCTCTTTGTTTTGATTGATAAAATGCTGAATTTTGTCTGGAGAATAATATTTATCATCCAAATTCTGGTCTTTCAGCATTCTTTTGATGACACGCAATTGGTCGTCAGAATCCATGACTTGGAAATATTCCGGCAAATTGGCTTCTTTAAAATGCATCCGCAGCAATCGATGGGCAATCCCGTGAAAAGTCCCCAGCCACAATCCATGATGAGGCATCCCTGTCAGTGTCTCTACGCGATGCCGAATTTCGCGCGCCGCCTTATTCGTAAAGGTTACTGCCAACATATGATGAAGAGGAATGTGCAATTCCGAGGCCAAATACGCCATGCGATGCACCAAAACCCGCGTCTTTCCACTGCCTGCCCCAGCCAAAATCAACATATGCGTAAGTGGCGCTGCCACCGCCTTTTGTTGTTCAGCATTCAAATCAAGAAGAAGAGGGTGCATCGTCAAAGTCCGTATTTACAGTGAGCCCAGCATTCTATCACCCCCTTTATTTCCCGCATACCGCATCTTGAGATTTATGCTAGAATCCCCCCATCATTGATGATGGAAAGAAGGGATTGAAGTGAGCCCCCCCGCCAATTCAAAATAAGATTGCATATAAATAATTTATATATTATATTGTCAGCGATTCTTAAATATTAACTAATATAGTGGGGGGGCTTGAAATGCATGAAAGACCAGCGGAAGATAATAGTGATTTATGGGTTAATGTACGCAAGGGCTTAGTAGGTGTAACCGTTGTTAGCGTTACAGTAGCTTTTTTAACTGGAAATTATTCTTTGGGAGGGAGTATTCTTGGAGCGTTTGCCAGCTGTTGCATAGGAAAATGTTGTTTCAATTGTTGTAAAGAAAGCGCTCATCCCCTCCCGGAAATAGTTATTGGAGGTTGTCATACCACGATTGCGGTCACGAGAGGCCCTCAGGCCGTTTAATTCTGCTATATTGGGGCAATCTCTGATTGACGATGAGGGTGCCTTTTTTGTTTGATGCTACTTCCTTTTTAAAAACCCTGCCTGATACACCTGGGGTGTATACCATGCGAGATGCTGGGCGAAGCATTATTTATGTGGGGAAGGCCAAGAATCTTAAGAAGCGGGTGGGGAGTTATTTCCAGAAAGATCATGCGGATATGAAAACCAAAGCTTTGGTGGCCCAGATTGCGGACATTGAAGTGATGATGACGCATACGGAGAAAGAGGCCTTGCTGCTGGAGGCCACCCTCATTAAGGAAAATCAGCCGCGGTATAATGTTTTGTTTAAGGATGATAAGACCTACCCCTATCTTTTTTTGGGGGGGCGCCATGATTTCCCCCGTTTGAAAGGGGTGAGGACGCGGGCGTCGATGGAGCAATTGAAGCGAGAGGGGGAGTATTTTGGACCTTATCCATCGATGCATTCCGTGAAACAGAGCCTGGAATTGCTGCAGAAGATTTTTAAATTGCGAACCTGCGAAGAGGCTTTTTTCAAAAATAGAACGCGGCCCTGTTTGCTGTATCAAATCAAGCGCTGTAGTGGGCCTTGCGTGGGGTTGATTTCCAAAGAGGAATATGGGGACAGTGTTCATCATGTTCGGCTGTTTCTGGAGGGGCGTGACCAGGCGGTGGGGCAAGTCTTGTCACAGAAAATGGATGAAGCTGCGACAGCATTGCAGTTTGAAGAGGCAGGTCGATTGCGGGATCAAATCAAAATGCTACGCGAAGTCCAGGAAACGCAGATTGTTCATACCCAGGGGGCACAGAATTTGGATGTAGTGGCCATTGCGCGCGAAGGCAATCAGTATTGCATTGTGGTGTTGTGGGTACGAAAAGGGCATGTTTTGGGCAGTCGAGAATACTTTTCAAAAGGTCGGGAGTGGGACGCTGAGGCCTCCATGCTTCAGGCGTTTTTGGAATCAAGCCTCAGTGACTCTAGCTTTGAAAAAGTGCTATCCCATGACATTGACTGGCCTGTCGGTGCGACTGAGCTGAGCTTGCATCTTCCCAAACAGGGTTTAAAAAAGAAATGGCTCAGCCTCTGTCAGCTGAATGCGCGTGAAGCGCTGATGCGATTTCTCTTGAAAGCAGGGCAAATCAGCCATCGTTTGGCGGCTTTGCAAGCACGCTTGGGCTTGGTGAACCCCATCAAACGCATTGAATGCTTTGACATTAGTCACACCCAAGGTGAGGAAACAGTAGGATCCTGCGTGGTTTTCAATGAAGAAGGGGCCCATAAAAAAGCCTACCGCCGCTTTAATGTGAAAGGCGTGACGCCTGGGGATGATTATGCTGCCATGCATCAAGTGTTGACGCGCCGCTTTGCGCGCCTGACTGAGGAGGGGCAGGATTATCCAGACCTTGTGATCATTGATGGAGGAAAAGGGCAGCTGAAAGAAGCAGTTGCTGTCCTTGCTGAGGTTTTCTCCCTCCACCCCGACCCTCCTCCGCACGGGAGAAGGGGGGTTCAGTTGCTGGGCATTGCGAAAGGTCCTGAGCGCAAAGCAGGTGCGGAAGAACTCTGGACCCCAGCTGCAAAAGCTCCATTGATCTTAGACCCCCACGACGAAGCCTTTTTACTCATTCAAGCCATTCGTGACGAAGCCCATCGTTTCGCCATCACGGGTCATCGCAAAGCCCGCGACAAAAAACGCAGTCGATCACTGTTGGAAGACCTGCCCAATATCGGCCCCAAACGCAGGCAAGCCATTCTCAAACATTGTGGGGGCTGGCAAGAAGTGTCGCGTGCCAGCATTGAGGAGTTGGCCAAAGTGCCTGGAGTGAGCTTGGCTTTGGCGAGAGACATTTACGAATCTGTTCATTAATAC